>JACRBX010000353.1 GCA_016219225.1 Deltaproteobacteria bacterium | reverse complement strand
TTAAAAATAAAGTATTGCGCAAAAATGTCAAGATATAGCTTGCGGACAGGCAGAGACGCCTGTCCTACCAACAGTATGGCAGGCCTCCGTGCCTGCTACGTACATTTCTTTTGGTTCCGGCTTGTCCGGGTTAGGGTATTGGGGTCAGATAAAATATTGGGTAATATAGCGCACAGCCAAGGAGCTGATAACGAACCCTAACATGAGTTTGATCCATTTTTGGGGGACAAATTTTTGGGCCCGGGCCCCTAAATACATCCCGATAAGGCCGCCGGCCCCAAAAAGAAATCCCAAAAGCCAATCCGGAGCGGTGGCCATCCCGGGTTGAGCCGGGATAGTGCTATAGAAAATAACCCCGGCGATAGAGGTCAAAAAAGTTCCCAGCAGGGAGGCTCCAGCCACGGTATAAACGGGTAAACGAAAAACGGCTACGCAAAAAGGGGCGATTATAGCGCCACCACCGATACCATAGGTGCCGCCGATAATCCCAACCACGAAGGCCAATAAAAACATGGCCAGGGTACTAAAAGAAAACCGTTCTCCCCAAAATTCGTATTCCACCCGGGAAAAGGAGAAGTGGATTGTTTTGATTACGGCCTCGGCCGGCAGGCCGGCAGCCATTCGGGTGTTCCGGTTTTCTTTTAATTCTTTGGTTCGCTGGTTGAATTTGTCTTCCAGGGCCTTCATTTCCTTTTTCCCTCTCTGAGAACGGCCGGACATCTCATAGAGGAGACGGACCCCTATGTACAGGAGTACACAACCAACGAACAATTTAAAGGCCTTGGGATTGGGCAGATAAAGGACTCGTAAATAATATCCGATAAAAACCCCGGGCAGGGTTCCAACAATTACCACCCAGGTCAGAGGCCAGGCCATTCGCCCCTCTTTAAGATAACGATAGACCCCGCTGGGAATGGCCACAATATTAAAAACAAAATTGGTAGCGCTGACCGAAGGGCTGGTAAAATTCAAAAAACTGACTTGAAAGGGTAAAAGCAGAAAAGCCCCGGACACCCCGCCCATGGAGGTAAAAAAAGAAACGATCAGGGCCACCAGGGGCGGGATGAATAGATAGGTTTTAACTCCGGAAACAGGAAAAATCCAATAGAAACTTTCCATATCTAATCCATTGTAAAAGTCGTATTAAACCCTCATGCCACGCTTAGGGTGTGGCACCACGAAACATGAAAATAGGTTTCGCCGAACGCTGAACGTTATTTTCGTATTAAACCGGCTGATCCAGGGTGTAATTGCCGGCCAGGAAGTTTTTAGCCAGGGCTTCCACACTGGCCTCACTATGCATCAGCATATCCATTTGCCGGGTATATAAAAGCAATCGGCCGACCTGGTCTAATTTTTCTTCGATCAGGGGACATTCATATTTTTGGAAGCGGGCATCGACCCGATCTCCGTTGACTTCAACGACAAAATCCAGATGTTGCAGGATCAGGGCAATGGCCCGGACGCGGCGGTTACGTCGGGTGTCATCAGCCGCCCCTCCCTTGAAAGAAAAGGTAATGTAATTCATATTGACCGAAGGGCCGCAATAGGAATCCAGGACGCTGTAGTGGTAGCCCACCCGGGAACTGAAATTGAGATATTTATCGGAAATAATAGCATAGCTGCGATCTCCAAAGCGTTCGTTGCCGGCCTGGGGCGGGGCCATCATCTGTTCTCGCATCACCGAAAAAAATCCGGAAAAACTCACCGGCCTTATTTGAGGGTACTGAAAGACCTCCAGGGTCATTCCCCGCAACAGGGCCTTAAAAGGCACGGAGACGATGTCCTGGACCGCAACTTTTTTTAAAATCTCCTGTTCCCGCCTGCTGCTCAAGCCCCCTCCCAGGTCAATGACATGAAGATCCAAAGGGATCATCGCATCCAGTTTGAAGGCAAACCCCTCTTTCCCCGAGACCAGGTCACTGAGCTGAAACATCTCCGAATAGGAACGTTCGTGGACCAGCCTTCCGATATCATGGAGGGTCTGACAAAACTCCGGGGTAAAGTTAGGGGCCTTGGGGTCAGTCAAATATAAGGGCACAATCAGGTCGGCTATTCGGCGCAGGGATTGATAGACCGGGGTTTCTTTCATGGGGGATTCCGGGGTCTTCTGAAACGACAACAGCTCGGGGACCTTTCCCTGATAAACCCTCCCGGAATAGGCATCGACGGTAATTTCCATCCCGCTGGGTATGCTGGAGGTTGCTGTCTTGGTGTCCAGAATACAGGGCACGGCAAATTCCCTGGCCAGAGAAGCCATGTGGCCGGTGACGCTTCCCAGATCGGTCAGGATAGCCCGGGCCTTTTTCATGACAATCACAAACTGGGGAGAGGAGTGTTTGGCTACTAAGATGGCGCCATCAGGGAAATGGACCAGGTCTTCTTCTGATTGGACCTGAAAGGCCGGCCCGGACCCGATTCCGGGAAAGACGATGGCCCCATCTTCCACTAATAGGGGATAATCAGGGATCAATGGGATGGACTTAGGACCTTTTTCCGGAGACCAAAGATGGAGGGGACGGGATTGAAGGATGAGAAGATGACCGCTCTGGTCCAGTGCCCATTCAATATCCTGAGGGCTTTTATAATGGGCCTCCAATCTCAAGGCATAATCGGATAAGGTGCTGATCTGGTCGGGTGAAAGACAGGGGATATCCTGGTATTCAAGAGGAACGGCTATTTCTATGGTCCCCCCATCAGGGCCATTGATCAGTTGAACCGCTTTATGGGAAATGGCCGTGACCAGGATATTAAAAGACCGGTCCTTGGCCACGGTATAGGCATCCGGGGTAATTCGGCCTTCCACGGCATAGGGTCCCAATCCCCAGACGGCCGTGATGGTAATATTATCCTCGAAAAGATTTACCGGATGACGGGTGTAGATTACACCGCTGGCCAGTGAATCGATCATCTCGATGCAGGCCACACCCATGGCGATGTCTTCATCCCGGATCCCTTTATTCAGGCGATAGGAAATGGCCCGGGGTGTATACAAACTGGCTACGACCTGCTTGTAGGCATCGATTAATTGATCGGGGGTAACATTTAATAAGGACCGGTATTGACCGGCAAAAGACAGTTCGCTGTCTTCACCGATGGCACTGCTGCGCATGGCTATTCTTGGGGACCGGACATTTGACCCGGCCGGCTCCATTTTTTGGACCATTTGATCATAAGCCAGATGAATGGCCTGCCCTAACGGGTCAGGGATTGGGGCAGAAAGAATCAAGTCCTGGATTTCCCGGCTGGCCTGATTGATGGTTTCCGGATTGGTTGGATCGATTTTCATTTTTTTGTTATTGATCTCTTCAAAAAGATCGTTGTGAGAAAGAAAAAAGGTAAAGGCACTGGTTGTGATGGCAAACCCTTCAGGGATGGGGAGTTTGAGTTGACTATGAATTTCCCCGAGGTTGGCATTTTTCCCCCCCACCCAGTCCACCATCTCCTTATTGATCCGGGAATAGGGCAGGGTCGGTTCGATAGCAGGAGGTTCTTTTTTCTGGCCCAATTCGGTTTGGATTTTTTGTTTAATTTGTTCCAGCACTTCAAAGAGTTGACCATATCGATGGTTGGATAAATCGTCCAGATTCTTAACCATCCTTAAAACATGGAAGATGGCCCGGGCCGATTGGGTCCTGACATAGGACATGCCGAAAACGTCACGTCCCCTGAGTTTTTCTTCCATATCCGAAATGACCTTCAGGAACTGGGTATTGGAATCGATCAGCATCTTAAAGGAAGAATATTTAAATCGAAAAAGAAGGGCCAGGTAATCCTTGGAAGGCACCTTGGAGCGGGATTTCCATTTATTAAATAGGTTTAGTCTTTTTATCATTTGAAGGAAATATAATTAAGAACAAGGGATATTGCAATATTTTCTTCAGGGTCTGGTTTTTAAGCGGGAATCCAGACCTGGCCTATCCAATTTTCTCTTGACCCATTTTTCCAGCTCCACGGCCCAGAAGACCATGGTGGAAAGGACCAGGGTAATCATTAATTCATTGAAGGTTAACGGGGCGGTTTTAAATATGGGGTTGAGAATAGGCCAATAAATGGCAGCCATTTGAAGGGCAAAGGTCAAAAGTACGGCCCCTAAAAGAGGCTTGTTGGATAATATCCCTTGACGGAACAGGGATTCTTTCTCGGATCGGATGGCCAGAACATGGCCCAATTGGGTCAGACAGAGCACGGTAAAAACTATTGTTTGCCAGTGGCTGTTTCCAGTTTTGATGAACCAGGCCTGAGCCAGGAGGGTTAGGGCGCCCATTAAAAAACCAACCCAGACGGCATGAAGGCCCAGGCCGTGGGCAAAAATACTTTCTTCCGGATGCCGGGGGGGGCGTTTCATCACATCGCCTTCTTCCGGTTCAACGGAAAGGGCCAGGGCCGGAAGCCCGTCGGTGACCAGGTTAACCCAGAGGATATGAATAGGCAGGAGCGGGATAGGCAGTCCTACCAAAGGGGCCAGAAAGAGGGTCCAGAGCTCGCCGGAGTTAGTGGTTAACAGATACTTGATGAATTTTCGGATATTATCGAATATCTTCCGTCCTTCTCGAACCGCCTTGACAATAGTGGCAAAATTATCGTCCAGAAGGATCATATCGGCGGCTTCCTTGGAGACATCGGTGCCGGTGATGCCCATAGCGATCCCGATATCGGCCCTTTTCAGGGCCGGGGCATCATTGACCCCGTCACCGGTCATGGCAATGAACTGTCCTTTTTCCTGGAGGGCTTTGATTATTTTTAATTTCTGTTCCGGGGCCACCCGGGCATAAACCCGGATCTGCTCCACCTGGTTGTTAAAGGCCTCCTGAGGCAATTTTTCCAGTTCAGGTCCGGTCATCACCGCCTGTGAGCCGTCCTCAATCATACCCAATCTTTTGGCTATGGCCCTGGCCGTAACGGGATGGTCCCCGGTGATCATGACCGGTATGATCCCGGCCGTCCGGCATAAACTAATAGCCTCTTTAGCTTCCTCTCTCGGGGGATCCATCAGACCTGCCAAACCTAAGATGGTCAGCCCGGTTTCAATAGATTCAGAGACTGCCTCTTCCGGAAGGGTTGTCCAGCGACGCATGGCCACACCAATGACCCTTAAGCCCTCAGCGGCCATTTCTTCATTGATTAAATTAATTTGATTTTCTCCCAAGGGCCTGAGCCCTTCAGCGGTCAGGATATGGCTGGATTTATCCAACAGAACATCCATCGCCCCCTTGGTAAAGGAGATGTATTTCGAACCTTGCCCTTCGATACCGGTCAGTTCGTGGATGGTGGTCATGCATTTTCTGTCGGCATCAAAGGGTATTTCTCCTTTTCGGGGAAAGGCTTTTTCGATTTCCTTTTTGTCAAAGCCTTTTTCCCTGGCAATTGTAAATAAAGCGAGTTCCGTCGGATCGCCGATCCCTTGTCCGTTACTGTCCACCTGGGCATCATTATTCAAGGCCAGGGCGGTCAAAAAAGCAGGGAACGGTTGAAGATCCTCTTTTATCCAGCCAAGGACAAGGGGCTTACCCTCCGAACTCTGAACGCCAAACTCCGAACTCCGAACTAACGCCCCACCCACAAAGACCTTTTCCACCGACATCCGATTCAAGGTCAGGGTCCCGGTTTTATCCGAACAGATATAGGTCACTGAACCCAGGGTTTCGACCGCCGGGAGTTTCCGGATCAAGACATTTTGTTTAACCAGTTTATTGGCCCCCAGGGCCAAAGAGATGGTGACTACGGCCGGGAGTGCTTCCGGGATAGCAGCCACGGCCAAAGAAATGGCCGTAAGCAACATCAAAAGGGGGGGTTCAGCCCTTAACAGCCCTACGAAAAATATAAAGGCGCAGATGAAAAGGACGGTCAGGGCCAGCCTTTTGCCGAAACCGGCCAGTCTCTTCTGAAGGGGGGTTTTTACCTCCTTTTCATCCCGAAGCAGGGCAGCGATCTTGCCCAGTTCTGTTTCCATGCCGGTGCCGACTACCACCCCGCGGCCCCGGCCATAGGAAACGATAGTCCCTTTGTAGACCATATTTTTCCGGTCACCCAGGGCCAATGTCTGGTCATGAAGGGCCTGAATCTGTTTTTCCACCGGAATGGACTCTCCGGTTAAAACCGCCTCTTCGACCTTTAATCGGGCACCTTCTATCAGCCTCAAATCAGCCGGCACCACATTGCCGGCCTCAAGAAAAGTAATATCTCCGGGAACAAGCCGGGAAGCCGGTATCTGGGTAGGCTGCCGGTCTCTTAAGACCACAGCAAAGGGGGCCGCCATTTTTTTCAGGGCCTCCATGGCTTTCTCAGCCCGAGATTCCTGGATAAAGCCGATGACCGCATTGAGGATGACGATAACTACAATGGCCAAGGTGTCGGAGGGCTCCCCAATGATTCCGGAGATAATGGCCGCAGCAATCAACACCAGGATCATGAAGTCCTTGAACTGATCAAAGAACATCATGATCCTGGTTTTTTTCTTCTTTTCTTTGAGTTCATTGAGGCCATAGTGCTCCAGGCGCCTTTGAGCTTCTTCTGAAGAAAGGCCCTGAAGGGATGAGTTGAAATCTTCTATGACCGTATTTATTTCTTTTTGATGCCAGTGCAAGTCGATCACTTTTAAAACCTTTTTTCCTTCCAAAAAAAAAGACCCTTACCTCGATGTTTTTCATCGTGATAAAGGTCTCGCTTGTTAGTATCTCCTAACCAGCGGTACCGGTCCCGAAGCAAAGGACGTGATGACGATAGCCGCTGCTAAGCTACTCCCCTTTATGAGTCGCTGCTCTTATTAAATGCCTAAGCCAAAAATTCC
>JACRBX010000352.1 GCA_016219225.1 Deltaproteobacteria bacterium | reverse complement strand
CGGGCTGCTTTCGCGCGGCTCCGAGTATACCCCCTTCAGGGGCCTGGCGCCTGTCGGGTATCTGGATTGCATCTCGGCGACCATCGGTGCCGGCACTTCCGAAATCCAACGCAACATCATCGCCTTGCGAGGATTGGGCTTACCGGTTTGGTAGCTACATATTCCACCGATAGATAGGGGAACTCCATCATGGAACTCGACCTGAACCAGGAACAAAAAATAGTGAGCAAATCGGCCCGGGATTTTTTGAGAAAGGAATGCCCAAAGTCGCTGGTCCGGGCCATGCGGGACGACGAACAAGGCTATTCCCAGGAGCTTTGGGATAAAATGGCTGCTATGGGCTGGATGGGCGTCGAAATCCCGGAGGCCTACGGCGGGACCGGCGGCGACTTTCTGGATTTGTGCCTGCTGCTTGAAGCCATGGGTGAAGCCTGCCTGCCCGGCCCTTTTTTTGCCACTGTGGTGTTAGGCCTCTCAGCGATTTTAAGGCTGGGCACCGACGAACAGAAAAAGGCACTTTTACCCCAGGTGGCCGACGGCAAACGGCTTATGACCCTGGCGGTCACCGAACCGGGCAATTGGTATGGCGCATCAAAGATATCCACTACAGCCGAAAGAAATAACGGCACCTATCGGTTAAACGGCGTCAAGCTGTTCGTTGACAACGCCCAGGCGGCCGACCCTATCATCTGTGCGGCCAGGGCCGGTGACGGGTTGTCCCTGTTTATCGTCGATGCCGAAAAGCCGGGGCTGAAGATAAAAACCTTGAAAACCTTGGGGTATGAAAAACAATGTGAAGTGGTTTTAGATAACGTTGCCGTTCCCGAGGCCGGGCTTTTAGGCCCGGTCGGCGGGGCCGGGCCGTTTTTGGAGGCCGTGGAGAATAGAGCGGCGGTGGCTAAATGCGCCGAGATGCTCGGGGTCATCGGGCAGGCTTTCGAACTATCGTTGGCCTACGCCAAAGAGCGGGAACAGTTCGGTCGCCCCATCGGCGCCTTTCAGGCCATTCAGCATCATTTGGCCAATATGGCCGTGGCCATGGACAGCGCCCGTTATCTGACTTATCAAGCCGCCTGGAAGCTGGCCCAGGAGCTGCCTGCCGAAAAAGAGGCTTCCATGGCCAAGGCCTATGTCAGTCAGGCTTCCGGCCTGGTGACCCGCCTGGCCCATCAGATCCATGGGGCCATCTCTTTTTGTGACGAACATGATCTGCATCTATACACCCGGAAGGCCAAAGCCGCCGCCGCCTCATTCGGAGACGCGGATTACCATCTGGAAAAAGTAGCCCGGAATCTTGGTCTCTGATAGAGCAGGGGGGCTTAGAAGATATATTTTAAAAAAAAGAAAACTTCCTTTGCTCTAATAGGGCGACCATGCTGATTGGGTTGGTTGGGCCTGGGTTGCGGGGAATTAAGCCGATTTACGGGCTCCCGGTTACTGCCCGGGATGAAGTAATGACCGGAAAACAGGTGTCAGGATATTTATTTTCAAGGCGCGTCGGTTAACAACCAGAGAGAAAGGGGGATGTTGGTTATTTTTATCCTTTCGATCGTAAAGGTTTCCGGGGCATCGTTGGTTATAATAACGCCGGAGTTCAGCCCAAAGGCTCTGCAGGCATCTACCAGGCCCCGAACTTCCCGCTTTTTGGTTTTTCCATCCGTCAAGGTATAGTAAACCTGGATGGCTTCAGAAACCTTGGAGCCTTCTTTAGTGATAAAATCACATTCGTATCTTTCTTCATAATGAGGAAAATATATACAATTATTTCCTTAATGTTAAGAAAATTTGTTAAATAGGAAGAATGTTTTTTGCCGCTGTCTGCCAGGAAGATTCAGGCCCTAATTTCTCGCTGCCCTTGTTCTGGGTACGGAGATCGCCCCACGAATAAATGTTGTCTCCGATTACGACGGCTTTGATCCACCGAGGGTCTGCAGCATCTTTGCCGCTACTTGAGATTCCCAATCCTTTTGTTTGTTCGTCACCTTATGATGGAGGGGCCGACAATGGAGCTTTGTTTCAGACTGGCAGGTGGAATCAGGGTTAAATGGATTGGAGCAGGTTGGCCAGTCCCGACCGGTGCCTGATCCCGGCCTTGTCGAAAATGTTTTTCAGGTGGGTCTCGACGGTAAAACGGCTGATAAACAGATGTTTTGAAAAGGGGTAAGTCCAACTCTTCATGCTTATGTAAAAACTCGTCATTCCCGATTCCGTCCTGTTGGGGACTACCCCCCGCTTCCAGCCCATAGGGCTTCCAGGCCGGAGGGGAGGGCGCAGGCGGGAATCCAGACCATAGGTAACAAATTGAAAACACTTAATTTCCGTTTACACGGGAATGACGGAAATGGGCTCTCTCAGACTTTTTACGAGCCTGTCACTCTTTCCCCTTTTCTTAATTATCCTGCCAAATTTAAGGCAAGATTTCCATACCTGAAATCAGTTATTTCCATTCTGGAATATTTTCCTTATAATGAACCCCTTGGCAGCCTGCTCCTGCTTTTTTCGAATTTCATCTGAAAGAATGGGGTGTAGATGGGGAGATAACCGGACAGATGTGCGGCCAGGATTTCTACTACAGTTCCCTGGCCGAAGAGTACTTGAGGATACTGAAGGAGAATGGGTGTAAGTGCATTCTATTGGATCGGGATCAATACCCGGAGGCGCATGTAGTTATCATCGGGGCATAGGGTTAATCATGGCCATGCAAAAATATACGCGGCTGATTGGCAAAATGAACCATTTGTAGTATAAGAAGATAAGCTATCGGAAAGGATTGGAATTATGACGATAAATCCGGATTTTATTGCTCCCTGCGGCCTTTATTGCGGAGTCTGTGCCATTTATATGGCCCACCGTGATAATAATCTCAAATTCAAGGAGCGGTTAGTGGATCTTTATAAGGGAGAAGTCCCTGGGGGAAAAGGCATTCTTCCCAATAGTGAAACCCTTTCCGTAGAAGATATAAAGTGTCGTGGCTGTTTGTCGGATGAGCAGTTTATGCATTGCCGGCAGTGTGAGATCAGGGAATGCACCAGGGAAAAGGGCTACACCGGATGTCACCAATGCGCTGAATTTCCTTGCCGATACATTGACAATTTCCCCATGACTGTCGGT
>JACRBX010000351.1 GCA_016219225.1 Deltaproteobacteria bacterium | reverse complement strand
ATAAAAAAAAGATAAAATATCTTATTGTCGGGGGGCTTGCGGTTAACCTTTACGGCGTGCCGCGGGTAACTCAGGATATTGACCTTATTATCTCAACGAAAAAACCCAATATTTTGAAAATCATTAAGGTGCTGAATGATCTTGGCTATATTCCCCGGTTGCCGGTAAATCCGAAGGATCTGACTGATTCTGAGAAAGTGAAGGACTGGATTGAAAACAGAAATCTTAAGGCCTTCAGTTTTTACCATAAGCGAGACAACTATAAGGTGATCGACATCCTGCTCGTCCACCCGCTCCATTTTGAAGAATCGTTTAAAAGCAAAACGGTGAAGAAGGTGGAGGATGTTGAAATTTATCTGGCTTCCATAAATGACCTTATAATAACCAAAGAATTCAGCGGAAGAATGCAAGATGCCAGTGACATAAAAATGCTGAAGAAGGTCAGAAAGTATCTTGGAGAGGTGAAATGAATAAAGGATTTCAATACACCATCGAAGAAGAGAAGATCATCGAATATCTAAAACTTTCCACCGCGGATAAGCTGCAGTGGCTGGAAGAAATAAATGAGTTCAACCGGATTGCCCTGGATGAACGAGAAAAAGAAATAAGGATAAGACTAAGGGCGGCAGAAATTTAAGAGTAAATTAAAAATTAATTTTCAATCATCCCTATGCCCATTGACCGCCAAGCCAAACAAAAGAAAAAACGGGAAGAGAAAAGAAAGGCCTTCCGCCGGGAAATAGATCGTCTTCAACAGCGGGAGCAACTGGACGAATACGAATGGATGACCCAAAAGGCCTATGAAGAAAAGGATTATTCGGCGGCATTAAAATTTGCCTTGAAATGTTTAAAGAACCGGCCCCCTAACCAAGCGATGGAAAGAATAGCCATCCAATCGGCCAAGATCCTCAAAGATCAACCGGTCCTTTATACCCTTTTGTCTCGTCTATGGGAAAAAAAGGGGCCCTTTGTAGCTGATGATTTTCTGTTTTTAGGAATTGTGGCCTTTAATCGAGGGGAGTTTATCTTAGCCAAAGAAGCCTATCAACGCTTTCTTAAAACGGCCAAAGAACAGAAATGGCGTCTCCCCAAAACACACCTTAAGGCTGCGGAAAGAGGTCTGACCGATTCTATTTTCCGGATAGAAATGGAGACACGTTCGAAATCAAGGCATCTCTCCCTTTCTACCCCTGAACGGCCACCCGCCGTAAAAAAAGTGGATAGGTCTGAGGAAAGGCAGGCTCCTCCTTCGCCCCCAAAAACAGAGGAAGCGCAAAAAAATAAGCCGAAATCCTTAAGATCCGAAGAGCCGGTTCCCGAATCAAAAATGGAACCCAAGATTCATTTTATTATCAACCAGACGGCCTTTCTGGAAGCTATGCAGAGTTTAAAACCCAGCGATTCGGAAACGTTGAACCTGACCCTGGAGGCTTATCAACTATCTTTTCGCACTTCGTATGATCAACTGATCTGTCTGCCCACCCTGAAGAATATGGAGTCTCTCTGGTATCAGGAGGAAACGGCCCGCAAGGTCATGAAGGATTTCCGAGGGCGGACCATCCTGGCCGATGAGGTCGGTCTGGGAAAAACTATCGAGGCCGGTCTGATCCTGAAGGAATATTGCCTGAGAGGCCTGGTCCGTTCGGTCCTTATCCTTACCCCCAGCTCATTGGTTAACCAATGGCAGGAAGAATTAAAAGAAAAATTTGAACTTTCTTTTGTATCCTCAAATGATCTTTTGTTTCGGCAGGACCCGGAAGGTTTCTGGAAAGAACCTTTTTTATTGGTCTCCTTACAGACCGCCCGGTCCAAACGTCATTATGAGGCGGTTACCCGACGGACCTATGATATGGTCATCGTCGATGAAGCTCACCACTTAAAAAATCGGGCAACCAGTAACTGGAAGCTGGTCAATAGCCTTTTAAAAACCTTTATCTTACTTTTGACGGCCACCCCGGTCCAGAATAAGCTGGAAGAGTTATACAACCTGGTTACCCTGCTTAAACCGGGCCATTTAAAAACCCAAAAGGCCTTTAAAGAAGAATTTGTGACCAGGGGTAACCCGACCGATCCCCGCAATCGGGAAAAACTATGTCAGCTTTTAAAAGAGGTCATGGTCCGGAATACCCGGTCCGTAACCCAATTGCATCTGCCTCCGCGTTTCGCCTGGACGGTACGGGTTAACCCCAATGACGGAGAGAGTTCTTTTTACCGGCATATCAGTGCCTTTGTCGCCGATCAGACTCAACAAGCCGAAATGGAACTGCCCAGGATGACCCTGCGGAAATTATTAGAGGCTGCCGGATCATCTCCTCCGGCGGCCTTTCGCATGCTGGGGAAAATGGCCCGGGAAAAGGATAACGGAGTCGGCAGGCAAGCCGAACAACTCCTGGAGCTGAAAAAAGAACTCCCGGTTATCGCCAAGACGAAAAAATTTTTGGAGCTTCTTAAAGCTGATTCGGAACAAAAAATAATTTTTATAAATTACCTGGCCACCCTTGAACATCTTCACCAGGTTCTTGACAAAGAAAAAATCCCCCACCTGGTTTTTCAAGGCAGCTTGACTACCGAACAAAAAAAAGAGGTAATGGCCGACTTTAAGGGCGGGTGCCCCATTCTCCTGACCACCGGAACCGGCGGGGAGGGGCACAATCTGCAATTCTGTCATACCATGATCAACTATGATCTCCCCTGGAATCCCATGCAAATCGAGCAGCGCATCGGACGGATCCATCGTATCGGGCAGGAGCACGAGGTTCGAGTCTATAATCTTTGCACCGCCGGGACCCTGGAAGACCACATCCTGGAAGTACTGGACCGCAAGATCAATATGTTCGAGCTGGTTATCGGCGAGATCGACATGATCCTGGGCCGTCTGGAAGGGGAAGAGGAATTCAGCGATCTGGTCTATGACATTTGGGTTCAGCACCCGGGAGAAGCTGAAAGGAAAAAGGCCTTTGATTCTTTGGCCACCCGTTTAACTCAGGCCAGGAGGGTCTATGAAAAGAGCAAAGAGTTGGATGAGAAACTCTTCCAGGAGGATTTCGGGGTATGAATCCATCCTTCGACCCTGAGTTGCTCTCTTTTACTTCCCGGGTCCTGGAGAAACAAGGAGGGCTGGTCGAACACCGTGATGACCGGTTGTTTGCCCTGTTGCCCCAGGAATTGGCCCAGTCCTTGGGGATTCCCGAAGAGGTCCAAATAGGCGGTCTTGACTTACCACTCATTTATGGAAGCCCGTTTCTGGACCGACTGATTGAAAAAGCCACCCAGGATGTACCTATTGTTTATGGCCAAATCGAAGTCCCTTATTTGAAAAAAGCCGGCTTTGAGCAACTGATCGGCAGGGACCTTATCTTTGCCGATGGTCAAATCCGGATCGTCAGCCGGGCCGAAGCCCGGACCACTTATATGGTGTTTGTCAGTCACTATGTGGCCTTGAGTGATGAGCGAAAAGAGGGACTGGTTCGTTTGACCGTCCAAGAGGAGACCGGAAGCCTGATCCCGGACTTTGAGGCCCATTTACCGGAATTCCAGGTTACCTTTTTTGAACCCGGCAAAATCCCTCCGCACTTTCCTGTCCATTTGGATAAGGTCATTTCCTTGGGCTTAAAAAAGGCCCAAGCGGTAACAGAGGCCGAATTGGCCGAATTTTTAAAAAGTATGAAACGCAGACTTCAACGGGACATTAAAAATACCCGGGAATATTTTCAGGCCATGGAAAAGGAAATGATGGCCGCCTTAAAAGCCGGCCGTACCGAAGCCCATGAAAACGAAAGAAAAGCCAAAATCGAGGCCCTTCCTCAGGAGTTGTCCAGAAAAATAGAGGATCTTCAACACAAATATCAGATACAGGTAACCATAACCGGAAATGCGGCTCTCCGCTTTCTGGTCCCGGTAGTCCAGCTTCTTCTTCAAGTCCGTTATCGAAAATTGGAACGCACTGCCCGTATTACCTGGAATCCCATCACCCACCGCCTGGATCCCCTATTATGCGAGCATTGTTCGGAAACCATCCAGGTGGTTTATCCCTGGATAAAGGACACCCGGATCATCCTGGGCTGCCAGTCTTGCGGCAAGAAATAAAAACACGAATACGTTTTTAGATAGTGAGATTCAAACAGTTTATTCGGCCGGTTTCAGACTAAAATTGGGCCGCTTTTACGAGATTGTCAAATTTGTCCATGGTTGGTAATTGTTAGCATCGGTCTTTTGTTTTTGCAAGAATAGATTTTGGAAAAAATC
Source organism: Deltaproteobacteria bacterium (assembly GCA_016219225.1). Classification (NCBI taxonomy): domain Bacteria; kingdom Pseudomonadati; phylum Myxococcota; class Myxococcia; species Deltaproteobacteria bacterium. Next base: position 17,080 of record JACRBX010000351.1, on the reverse strand, counting down.
TTTCCCTGAACGCTTTTGAAATCCGCAAGTCCATACGGAATGCTTTTGTATTTTTTCATTCAGAAACTCCTTACGCCATCCGGATAACAGATCAGACCTGCCCAATTTTTTATCTATTTGCTTGATGAAAAAAATAGTTTTGTTATAATTTTTCCAGACTATTTCCATTGAATTGAATGTCCATAAAAAGTAAGGGGGAAAAACAATGGAGCCTATTCTGGAAAATAGGCAGATTGCCAGGATATTCCTATCGACAGTCGCATGGCTGCTGATGGGTCTCATGAGCCTGCCATTAACTTATGGGGAGGATTTGGTGGCCATAACCGTTCAGGAACGCGCCGGCGTTGAACGGATCAATGAATACGTCAGTTTCGGTATTCCCTTGCCCCGAACCTGGAATGTGACCAACCTTTCCAATCTCCGCGTCCGCAATGCCTTAGGGACACCGGTTGCGGCGCAGTTAAAGAGCCTGGCCCGTTGGGGCGCTTCACCGGACAATCCCGCAGCGCCGGTCAAATGGGTGCTGGTGGGCTTTTTTACCTCACTTCCCGCCAACACCAGCCAGGGATTTCAACTGGACCATAACGGACCTGGGCCGGCACCGGCTACCGCCATTCGGGTCGATACGGTAACGCCCGGTAAAATGACCGTCGATACCGGAGCGGCTCAGTTTGAATTGAATACCACCGGGAATTTCAATCTGTTTCAGCAGGTAATCATTGGCGGCAAAGCATTGCTGCAATCCCTGTCAGCCACCAATGCTATTGATTACGAAGCTGCCGGCACCCTAAGCCTTGTTGCCGGCGGAAGCCCGGATTTTACTGCGCGGGTTACTGCGGCTACCCTGGAACGCCAGGGCCAATTAAACACCATCGTCAAGGTGGTGGGCAGCATTCTGGATAACTCGGCCAGGGCTTTGCTGGATTATACGGCCCGCCTGCATTTTTATGCCGGCAGCAGCGATGTGCGTCTGGATTTTACCGTGGAAAACAATCAGCCGGTGCTGGCGGATCAAAGCGGGCAGCCCACCAATGCGCATGATCAGGGCGCCATCAACAGTGTTTACATTGGCAGTCTGAAATTGAAACTCCAGCTTCAGAGCACCGGCGGCAATCTGCGGGTTTTGAGTGAGCAGGGCCTGGATCTGACCACCCCGGCTTCAACCGTCAGGCTCTATCAGGATTCGAGCGGCACGGATTACTGGAATATGTATGTCGGCCAGGTCGGCTGGCCTGATCAGAAAATTTCGGCCAATCCGCGCTTGCAATCCTATTGTACCATCCGGGGTTTCCAGCTTACCGGTCCGGGCGTAGCCCTGCGCGGCGATCAGGCCCTGGGATGGATGGCCGCTTTCCGTCCGACCGGTGCCTGTATGTCTGTAGCCGTAAAGAATTTCTGGCAGAATTTCCCCAAAGCCATTGAAACCCAGAGCAACGGCACGGTGGCGATTGATTTGTTTCCCAATGGCAGTCAGTTTAAACACAATTTTCGCGTCGGCGAGGAAAAAACCCATTCCCTGCTCTTGCATTTCGGATCCGGTTCAATGACCGCCACAGAAGCCAAACGGCTGGCCAAGGCTTTTAATGCGCCCCTGTTTGGAACCGGGCCGGCGGCTTTTTACGTCAATAGCGGTGTGCTGGATGAAGTTCCGGTGGCGAACCTCCAAAAATGGCCGCTCTATGAACGCTATGTCCGGGTAGCCTTTGAACCCAACCCGAATTTTAATCCCAATATTCATGATCCCGGCTTCGGTAATTCCACCCTGGAGAATACCATTCAAAAATACAATTTTTACGGCTGGCAGGATTATGGCGATGTGCCCCTGGATTATGAGGCCTTTGGCCCCAATCAGGCCGGTCAGATGAATCTCAAATACTGGTACGTGTTTGGGATGCTGACCCAGTTCTGCCGTTCGGCTGACCTGAACTGGCTGGATCTGGGTCTGCCGGCTGCCTGGCATCTGGCGGATATTGACTATCTTCACATCCCGGATGAGGGCATTCAGCACTGGGCTCATGGTGCGTATTTCGGTCATAGCCAGCATGATGAACCGGGTTGCACCAACCCCAACCGCAACTATAATTCTCCGGCTACGGATCTGTTCTTTGGCGTACCGGATTTAATCCGGGCCTACCATCTTTCCGGGGAACAGCGTTTTCTGGATACGGCGCTGGAAGGCCTCCAGGCGCTGGAAAATCTGTCCCAGTTCAGTGATTTCACCTATCCGGTGTTCTACCGGGAGCGGGCTAATCTGATTTTGGCCTATATTGAAGGCTACCGCCAAACCGGGGATGTGCGCTGGCTCAACAATGCCAAAACCATTATCAGGTATACGGCCATCACCTCAGACAAAGGCTGGTTAACCAATCCCACAGCCTATATTCCCCCGCCCGGTGGCCCCTCCGGCGATGAAAGAATCAGCGGGTTTCAGTTTGCCCTAGTGTTATGGACGCTGGGACGTTATCTGGATTTTTGCACCGAGTACAGTATCACGGATACACTGGGGGTTGCCAGTGCGCTTGCGACCTACGGGGATTTTATTATCAACCACCTGATGCGCCCGATTCCGGAGAAACCCGGCTATTATGCCACGATTGACAGCATCTGGTTTAACGCAACCTATGCGACCTATCTGGAAGTCAATGACTGGGCGCTCTTAATGGCTGATGTTCTGGCGTATGCCTATAAGTATTCCAGACAGAAACGTTTCCTGGATAATGCTGCCCGGCTCTATGCCACCGGAACCGAAGACCAGGCCTGGCTGGATGATCCGCCGGTGTATATCGCTTCCAAAGATCTGGTCAATTCGCTCAACTGGGGCCTGGTCTACATGAATACAACCCCCTTTAAGGCGGCGAGATCTTTACCAGGGATTTATTTGCCGCTTTTGTTCTAAGATGGCAACGGATAGATAAAGTGCAATTGTTTGGCGGATGCGGGATTCCGAAGGATAGCCAACTGTTATCTTCAAAATCAATTCTCATTTTCCTTTATTCGTTTAAAAAATGGCTTGCCCAACCACATCATCGCATTGTGGATCTTATTGGTGCATACGGCAAGCGACACAAGGTATCCTGCGCCATCGCTCACTTGGAATTAGAGGTAATGTCTTTTTGTGAATCCCAATTATTAAAGGAAACTCTATGAAAACCGGTATAGCCGAAAAAACTATGTTCCCCGCAGGCTCCCTTTATCTGGAAGGCCTGCTGATCCGGGGGAAAAGCCCTGAAGCCGCTGTCATTTCTCATCCCCATCCCCTATATGGCGGAGATATGTATAACCAGGTGGTGGGACATATCAGCCAAGCCTTTGAAGAAAAAGGCTGGACCACCCTGCGTTTTAATTTTCGGGGGGTGGGCCGGAGCCAGGGGGATTTCGATGAAGGGTTCGGGGAGGAGAAAGATGTGTCAGCGGCCATCGCCTATTTAAAAGGATTGGGGGAACATCCCATTGTCCTGGCCGGCTATTCCTTCGGGGCCTGGGTCAATGCCCGGGCGGCCCGGCAGCATCCGGATATCCTCCAGTCCATATTGGTCTCTCCGCCCATCTCTATGATGGATTTTTCTTTTTTGAAAGAAGGCGCAAAATCCCGACTGATCATTGCCGGAGATCAGGTCCCATTCTGCCCGCTTTCAGACCTTGGAAAATTGGTCCAGGTCATGAAACCCCCTCCATCATTGAAAATCATCAAAAACGCCGATCATTTCTACTCATCGGGAGCGTCGGAACTGATCTCGGCGATCCAGGAAAGCACAATCGAAAAGGATTAAGGTTGCCTTTTTCTTCTCCAGAAGGTAAAAAAGAAAGCCTTATGGACCTTAAAAAAACCGGTGTCTGGTGTTTTTCAACCTACCTGGCCGAAGGCTTGCCCTTTGCCATTATCCGTATCCTTTCATCGGTCTTCTTTACCGACATCGGCCTGAAGGAACGGTATATCGGGTATTTGAATTTTTTAGGGATTCCCTGGAACCTGAAGTTCCTCTGGGCCCCCTTCCTGGACATCCTGGGAACGAAACGGACCTGGATGATTGCCATCCAGGCCGTCATTTCCGTGCTGATCGTGGGTATTTCCCTCAGTTGTTTTTCGGCCGCCCGACAGAGTGATGCCCATTGGATCCTGGCCGTCATATCGCTGACCTTCGTCGTCCTGGCCTTCCTTTCGGCAACCAATGACATTGCTATAGACGGCTATTACATGGAAGGGCTGACCGATCCCAAGGAACAGGCCGCTTATACCGGGTATCGTGTTTTTGCCTACCGGGTGGCGATTATCCTGGTCCGGAGCGGCTTTGTGGCCCTGGCGGCCTTTGCCGCAGCCCGATTCGGCGGGGAAGACAAGTATGGCCCCTGGGGGGTAGCTTTTAGCGCTGCTGCTTTAACCATGCTCCTTTTGACCCTTTTTCATGCCTGGCAGCTTCCCCGGTTCGAAAAAAAACGGGTGACTACGGGCCGCTCTCTTACCGACATTGCCCGGGATTTTGCCCGGTCCTTTAAGTCCTATTTTGATCAGGAAAAGGTCGGCCTGGTCATTATCTTTATCATTACTTACAAGATCGGTGACGAGATCCTTTTTTCCATGGGCACACCCTTTCTGATGCGGGAACTGGGCGTAACCAAGGCCCAGTTTTCCTGGCTCGGAGGGATCCTCGGCGCCCTGGGTACCATTGTCGGAACGTCGATCGGGGGGATTTGGATCAAGAGAACGGGTTTAAAAAGAGCCATCTGGCCCCTGACTATCCTCATGAACTTCAATATCTGGGCCTATATTTGGCTGGCCTGGTACCTTCCCTCGGCGGCAACGGCCTCGGGGCTTTTGGTCATTGCCGCGGTGCATTGTTATGAGCAGATGGCGGCCGGACTCGGAAATGCCGTGCTGATCGTTTATCTCCTTGGGACCTGCAACCCGGAATTCAAGGCCGGCCATTACGCCGTGGGTTCGGCTATTATGTCCATTTTTTCCACCTTCTTCGGCGGATTCGGTGGTATCATCGTCGAAAAGATGGGGTATCTGAACATGTTCATCCTGGCCTTCAGCGCCTCCCTCCCGGCTATGCTGCTTATGTTCTGGGTGCCCCTGCATGAAAAGGGGCAAGGCTGAACCGAAATTCCCTTCGGCCTTCAGCCTTCGGCGAAATCGATGTTCATGCTGGCGGGTGCCCTAAAAGAGTGCTGAGTTCGGAGTTCTGAAATGGTCTTCGTGAGGAGTCTTGCTTGAACCCTGTCGTAAAAGCGGAAAATCTGACCAAACGTTTCAAGGATCTGGTGGCAGTGGACCGGATCTCCTTTGAGACTGAAGCCGGGGAATGTTTTGGTTTTCTGGGACCGAACGGGGCCGGAAAAACCAGCACCATACGGATGATTTACGGTTTTTCACCGGTCACCGCCGGTCGTTTGCTGGTCTTCGGAAAAGAGATCAAACAACACTTCCGGGAAATCAAGGCCAGGATCGGGGTCTGCCAGCAGGAAAACAACCTGGACCCGGACCTGACCGTCTGGGAAAACCTGCTGGTCTATGGCCGTTATTTTAATCTCCCCCCAAAAACCGCTAAGGAGCGGGCTGAAGAATGGCTGACCTTTATGGGTCTGGTCCATAAGCGGCAGGCCCTTATTTCGGAACTCTCGGGGGGGCTGATGCGCCGTCTGGTTATTGCCCGGGCCTTGATCCATAATCCGGACCTGTTGATATTGGATGAACCGACCACCGGACTGGATCCCCAATCCCGGCACCAGGTCTGGGAGCAGATCCGGCTGCTTAAGGCCAAAAATATCTGTATCCTGCTGACGACCCATTATATGGACGAGGCGGCCCAGATCTGCGACCGCCTGATCATCATGGATCATGGACGAATCCTGGTGGAGGGCGTTCCCGGCCAACTCATCCGGGAGCATATCGGCGGCAATGTGATTGAGGTGGAAAATCCGACCTCCAATCTGGTGGATTTTTTAAAGGCTCAACAGATCCAGTATGAACACCTCCCGCAACGGCTCTTGATCCATACCCGGGAAGGGGAAAAATTGTTTCAGCAAATTTCAGGCGAATTTTGTGGAAGCGGCTGTACCTTGCGCATGGCCACTCTGGAAGATGTTTTTTTAAAATTTACCGGCCGGGGGCTTCGCGAATGAACAGGAAGGTGTTCCACTTTCGTTTTCAAACTTCCGACTCCGAACTCCGAACTCCGAACAGACTTTCCTGGCGTTTAGTCCGGGTTTGGCAGCGCAATTGGGATGTTTATCTCAAGACCTGGAAGATCAACTTCTTACCCCCTCTGCTGGAGCCCATTTTTTATCTACTGGCTTTTGGGGCCGGCCTGGGCTATCTGGTCGGTCAAATTCCCTTCAGCGGTCGTCTGATCACTTATACCGCCTTTATTGCCCCGGGGATCCTGGCCATCAATGTCATGCAAAATGCCTTCTTTGAAACCACCTATGCCTCCTATGTGCGGATGTATTATCAAAAAACCTTTGATGCCATCATGGCCACACCCCTGACCGTCGAAGAAATTATCCTGGGTGAAATATTCTGGGGGGCCAGTCGTTCCTTGATGGCTACCGTTTTAATGATGATCGTCCTTTCCTTCTTCGGACTTCTGGCCTACCCCTGGTCTCTGGCGATAATTCCGGCAGCCTTCCTGGGCGGCCTGGCCTTCGGGTCCGCCGGGATGTGTTTTACGGCCCTGATGCCGAACATCGAGGCCTTCAACCTTCCGGTCTTCCTGTTTATTACCCCCATGTTTCTTTTTTCCGGGACCTTTTTCCCTCTGGACCAACTCCCTTTCTGGGCCAAAATTTTGGCCTGGATCTTTCCCCTGACCCATGTGGTGGAACTGATCCGTGCCCTGGCGCTAAATATTCTCTCTCCGGAAAATCTTTGGAATTTTTTGTATCTCCTGGTCTTCTGCCTGATAACCCTTCCATTATCCCTGCGCCTCATGGTCCGTCGATTGATTCATTGATTTTATTTTTCATTATCTACTTTTATATTGACAAAACCTTCTCATTTAAATTAAATAGAAAGCTTTTGTGTACGTTTTTTAAGGGGTTGTTATGAAATTCTGGAGATTACCGCTCGATGCCGGTTCCCATTCCATCCCGATCGGGGAACTGCATATCATTAAAGACCGCTGTAAGGGTTGCAGCTTTTGTATCGAATTCTGCCCCAACCAGGTCCTTAAAGAAGCCCCCGAATTCAACAAGAAAGGTTATCATCCGCCCTTGGTCACCAAGCAGGGGGAATGCGTGAATTGCAATCTTTGTGAGATCATTTGTCCGGAATTTGCCATCTATAGCGTCCTCAAGGAATACAAGGAACTGACAGCCGAAGATATTGCCAATTATTCAAAAAAATTCGAACCCGAAACTACTCCTACTCCGGCAGGATCCAGTTCATAACCCCGGTGCAATAAGTTCGGAGTATAGAGTTCGGCCTCCGGCCTGGAGGGAGTTCGGAGAAAACCGGGAATGAAAGTTTAGGAAGAAACGTAACTCATGTCTGATTCAGGAATATTGACCGGCGAACATTTTATCAATGGGGACGAGGCTTGCGCCGAAGGGGCTATTGCCGCCGGCTGCCGGTTTTTTGCCGGATATCCCATCACCCCGGCCACGGAAATCGCTGAACGGATGGCCCGGCGTTTGCCCCAGGTCCAGGGGATCTGTATCCAGATGGAGGATGAGATCGCCTCGGTAGCCGCCATCCTGGGGGCCTCTTGGGGCGGAACCAAATCGATGACCGCCACCTCCGGCCCGGGCTTCTCTTTAATGATGGAAAACATCGGTCTGGGTATGATGACCGAGACCCCCTGCGTCATTGTCGATATCATGCGCGGCGGACCTTCCACGGGCTTACCCACCCTGGTCGGCCAGGCCGATGTCATGCAGGCCCGCTGGGGGTCCCACGGAGACTACGGGGTCATCGCCCTTTGCCCATCTTCCCCGCAGGAGATGTTTGATCTGACTATTTCGGCCTTTAATCTTTCTGAGACCTATCGCCTGCCGGTCTTTGTCCTGGGGGATGAACTGGTCGGGCATATGTCCGAAAAAGTGGTCATCCCGCCGATGGATCAAATTCATCTGATCTCAAGGCCCAGGCCCAGCCAGTCTTCTGAAACTTATTTGCCCTTTATGGCCGGGGAAGACTTCGTGCCACCCATGGCTTGTGCCGGAGAGGGTTACCATGTCCATGTGACCGGTTTGACCCATGACGAACAGGGCTATCCCATTATAACCCCACAGGTCCATGAACGGCTGGTTCGGCGCCTGACGGATAAAATCCGGCTCAACGCCCGCAAGATTATTCAAGTGGAGGAAATCGGTATCCCCGATGCCCGGGTGGTTGTTGTGGCTTATGGCTGTACCTCCAGGGCGGCCCGGGAAGCGGTAACCCTGATGAGATCCAAAGGGAAAAAGGTGGGCTTGCTCAGGCTGATTACCCTCTGGCCCTTTCCGGAAGAAAGGGTTAGCAAAATCAGCAAGAACCTTTCTGCCTTTATCGTCCCGGAAATCAATTATGGGCAGATGGCCTATGAAGTGGAAAGGTGCGCCCAGGGTCAGGCCGAGACGGTCCTCTTGCCTTTAATGGGCGGGACTATTCATTCTCCGCAAGACATAATGGAAGCCGTCGAGGAGTATCTGCCATGAAGATACGCTGTCAACCGGTGGTCCCTTTTGATGGCGATGCCACCAGACGTCTCAGAGATGAACAGCATGGCCTCCATCCCGACGATCTGTATCTGAAGCCCGGCAGGATACCCCATATCTGGTGTCCGGGTTGCGGCTTGGGCGTGGTCCTGAATACCTATATCAACGGCCTAAAGATGGCGGCTATTCCCATCGACCGATCCGTAGTCGTTTCCGGAATCGGCTGTACCGGCCGGGTGGCCGGCTATCTGAATATGGATACCTATCATACCACCCATGGCCGGGCCGTCCCTTTCGCCACCGGACTGTCCTTGACCCGTCCGGATCTTTCGGTGACCGTATTCAGTGGGGACGGGGATCTGTTCGCCATCGGCGGGAATCACTTTATCCACGCCGCCAGGAGAAATGTCAACCTCAAGGTTATCTGCGTCAATAACTTCAATTACGGGATGACCGGCGGCCAGGTGGCCCCGACAACGCCGGTGACGGCCAAGACAACCACTACCCCTTATGGTAATTCGGAGGCCTCTTTCAATCTGCCTTATCTGGCCCGGGCCAGTGGTGCGGTCTATGTGGCCCGTTGGACCACCTTCCATGCCCGCCAACTGGTTAATGCCATAGCCGAGACCTTTGCCATCAAGGGCTTTACTTTCATAGAGGTCATCGCCCCTTGCCCGATCGGTTACGGCCGGCCCAATAAATTAGGCAGCGGCCTGGATGAGATGATCTATTACAAAGAAAACAGCCTGGTTCAAAATGGGGCCGACCCCAGGGACGTGGACATTGTCTTGAAAGGAAAGATCATCGTCGGGAAATTTGTGGAAGAACAACGCCCGACCCTTCTTGAGGAATATGAGGACAAGGTCTTGAAGAAATTCAGGAGAACGGAAACGTAATAATTTTGGATTTTGGATTGCGGATTGCGGAATTATTAGAAAGCCGTCATACTTGACAAGTTCGTAAAAAGCCATCCACGCCGTCATCTTGCATCTTGAAACTTGAAACTGTTTTTCGATCTATAAAAAACCATGACCGATACAAATAAAACCGAAATACGCCTGGCCGGGTTCGGCGGCCAGGGGATCGTCCTGGCCGGGCATATCCTGGGCAAGGCGGCCTCCCTTTTTGAAAAACTCAATGCCGTTTTCACCCAGAGTTACGGCCCCGAGGCCCGGGGCGGGGCCTGCAGCGCTGACGTGATTATCTCCGGAGGAGAGATCTTTTATCCCCGGGTTTCCTGTCCCCATGTCCTGGTCCTGATGTCCGAAGAGGCCAAACACACCTATGGCGGTCTCATGTCCAATCAGGCCACGGTCTTGATCGATGAGAATCTGGTCGATCTGGATATCGTTCCGGAAGGATGTCGGCTTTATAAAATTCCGGCCACCCGGTTGGCCGAAAAGTTAGGCCGGAAGATCGTTGCCAATATCGTTATGCTGGGGTTTATTACTTCTGTCACCGAAGTAGTCGGTTATGAAGCCATGAAACAGGCCCTCTTTGACTCGATCCCCCGTGGGACAGAAGAATTGAACCTCAAGGCCTTTGAAAAAGGCTATGAATATGGGAAAAAAGTAAAGGAGTTTCCGGGTTGACCCCCAAAAAAATTCTACGGAAAGAAAAAGAAGACCCCCGGGTCGGGGTCTATGTCTGTCATTGCGGATTAAATATCGGCGGGGTAGTGGACTGCGCCCGGGTGGCGGAGTTTGCCGCCGAACTCCCAGGGGTGGTCTTATCCAAACATAATCTCTATACCTGCTCTGAACCGGGGCAGGAACTGATCAAGGCCGATATAAAAGAACACCGACTGAATCGGGTGGTTGTAGCTTCCTGTACCCCCCGTTTACATGAACCGACCTTTCGAGCCACCTGCCAGGAGGCCGGATTAAACCCCTACCTCTTTGAGATGGCCAATATCCGGGAGCACTGTTCCTGGGTCCACCTCCACGACAAGGAAGAGGCCACGGAAAAAGCCAAAGACCTGGTGCGGATGGCCGTGGCCCGCGCCAGGGTTCTGGCCCCCCAGGAGACCTTCGAGGTCCCGGTAACCCGCAAGGCCCTGGTCATCGGAGGCGGGGTGGCCGGCATCCAGGCCGCCCTGGATCTGGCCGATAGCGGCTACAAGGTCTACCTGATCGAAAAAGAGCCCAGTATCGGCGGCCGCATGGCCCAGATCGACAAGACCTTTCCGACCATGGACTGTTCCATTTGCATCCTGGCCCCCAAGATGTCCGAGGCCGGACGTCATCCCAACGTTGAACTCATGACCTTGAGTGAAATCGAAGGGGTCGAAGGGTATGTGGGAAACTTTACCGTCCAGGTCCGCCGAAAGGCCCGTTTTGTAACGGACTCCTGTACGGCCTGCGGCGATTGTGCCAAGGCCTGTCCCCAGGTAGCCCCGGATGAATTCAATGCCGGTCTTTCCATGCGGCGGGCTATCTATATGTCCTTCGCCCAGGCCGTACCCTCCACTTATCAGATTGATATGGATCTGTGTTTGAATAAACACGGCATTGTGGCCTGTGATAAATGTTTTCAGGCCTGTCAAAGGCAGTGTGTGGATTATTCCCAGAAAGATCAGCTCCTGACCCTGGAGGTGGGGACCATTATCGTAGCCACGGGAGTCGACGTCTATGACCCGACGCCTTTAACCGAATTCGGCTACCGGAAATTTCCCAATGTCATCACCAGCCTGGAATTTGAACGCCTGATCAATGCCGGTGGACCTTCGGGAGGCAACCTGATCCGACCCTCGGACCAGAAAATCCCCAAGACCGTGGCCTTTCTTCAATGTATCGGTTCCCGTTCCAAGCGCTCTAATATCTACTGCAGTAATATCTGCTGCATGAATACCATCAAGGATGCCCTGCTGATCAAGGAACATTGGCCGGAGACCAAAATACTGGTTTTTTATATCGATATCCGGGCCTTTGGGAAAGGCTTTGAAGACCTCTTCCAGCGGGCCCGCCGCGAAGGGGTCTCCTTTATCCGGGGGGTCCCCGGAGAGATTATCGAGGATCCGGCAACCTACGATCTGACCTTGATCGGTGAAGACACCCTTCTTTCTCAACTCTATCGCTATGAAGTTGACATGGCCATCCTTTCCGTGGGGATCGAACCCAGAAAAGACAGCCCGGTCGTCCAAAGGCTTTTAAACCTTTCCTGTGCTTCCGATGGTTTTTTCCTGGAGGCCCACCCCAAGCTGCGGCCTGTGGATACCCCGACCGGCGGGATCTTTCTGGCCGGCTGTGCCGAAGGGCCCAAAGACATCAAGGATTCGGTCACCCAGGCCAGTGCGGCCGCCTCCCGGGCCAACATCCTGATGTCCCAGGGGAAAGTCACTGTGGATGCTATAACGGCCGTCGTGGATGAGACGCTCTGCCAGGGGTGCGGACTGTGTCTCAAGGTCTGTCCATACTCTTCCATCCGTCAGGATCCGGAGACTCAAATCGCCCAGGTTACTCAGGCCTCTTGCGCCGGGTGCGGAACCTGTGTGGCCGAATGTCCCTTTTCGGCCATAACGCAAAGGCACTTTACCGATCAGCAGATCTATGCCCAGATCGATGCCATCACCGAACAGGCCCCGGAGACCAAGGCCGTAGCCTTCTGTTGTAACTGGTGCTCCTATGCCGGGGCGGATTTTGCGGGCGTCAGCCGGATGCAATACCCGGCGCCGGTCAGGATTATACGAACCATGTGTTCCGGCAGGATCAGCACCGATTTCATCGAATATGCCTTCCGGCGCGGGGCGGCAGCCGTTTTGGTATCGGGCTGCCATATCGGTGATTGCCATTATATCAACGCCAACCACCAGACTGAAAAAAGGGTCAAAAGGGTCTGGAAAAAGATGGAACGGCTGGGCCTGGACAAAAACCGCTTGCAGTTGGCCTGGATCAGTGCGGCCGAAGGCAATCTCTTTGCCAAAAAAATGAAAGAAATGGCTGAGATCATCCAGGGAGTGCAGCCGGAAGAGATCGAAAAGACCAGGCAGGTCCTGGTGCCGAAGAAAAAGGGGAAAGAGGAAGGGACGGTTTAAATCGGAAAGTTCGGAGTTTAGAGTTCGGAGCGAGCCATTTTCATGCTCCGTGAATTCCTGATGGTGCATGAGGGTTTAGATAGGAAAGGCTGAATAAGTGATCAAAAGCATCTGGGAACTTTTTAATAAAGAAGACCTGTTTGAATGCTACCAGTGCGCCCGCTGTACGGGCAGTTGTCCGGCGGCCATGGTCATGAAATCCTATGGCCCCCGGGAAATCCTGCTCCGCTGTTTGAACCTGGGCCAGGAGACCGTGGTGAGGGATGAACGGGTCTGGTACTGTACCACCTGTCATGTCTGCGAAGACCGTTGCCCACAGGAAATCAATATCCCGGAATTATTAACGGCTATTTTTAACCTGGCTGCCCAGCGGGGTAATCTGCCGGAAAAAATAAAATTCGCCGTGGATATGATTGCCAAAACCGGCCGCAGTCTGATTGTCAACGAAAAGGTATTGAAAGACCGCCAGAAGCTGTCCTTGCCTCCCCTTAGTCCTCTGAATATCGACGAAATTGAGGGCATCCTTAAGAAAACCGGTTTAAATGAAGTGATTGAATTGAGTTGATGATGAAATATGCATTATTTTTAGGATGTGTCATCCCGGTCAAATACACGGGATTTGAAAAGGCCACCCGGGAAGTGCTGAAGGCCCTGGATATCGAGCTGGTGGACCTGCCCTTTTCCTGCTGTCCCTCCCCGACCAATTTGAAGCTGGCCCATTACGATACCTGGCTGGCCCTGGCGGCCCGTAATCTCTGCCTGGCCGAGGAGGCCGGACTTCCTATCCTGGCCATGTGCAACGGCTGTGTCAATACGCTGAAGGAAGTCAACCTGATCCTGAAACAGGACCTCTCAAGGCGCAACCAGGTCAATCAGGCCTTGGAAGGGTCCGGCCATTGTTTTAAAGGGGAGATCGAGGTCAAGCACCTCCTGGACGTCCTTTTTCAGGAAATCGGCCTGGACCGGATAGCCGAAAAGGTTCGCACTCCCCTGAGCGGAATCCGGATCGGTTGCCATTACGGCTGCCATTTATACCGCCCCCCCCGTCTTATGTATCCGGAAGACCTTTCCGAGGCGGCCAGTTACGTGCCCGTCAGTATGGACCATATCCTGGCCGTCCTTGGGGCCCAACCGACCCAATATTCCCGGAAATTCCTTTGTTGCGGCTCGGCCCTGGGGACTAATATTGACGTCCAGGCGGCCAATGAGATTACCCGTGAAAAACTGCAGCACATGAAAAAGCATCAGATCGAGGCCGTGGCCGTGGCCTGTCCTTCCTGCTTTTACCAGTTTGACCGGGGCCAACTGATGCTGGAAAGGAAGTATCATGACGGCTTCGGTCTACCCACGCTCTTTATTTCTCAGCTCCTCGGCTTGGCCATGGGTTTGGAGCGCATCAATCTCGGCTTGGAGGACCATCGCATCAGTCTCAAACCGGTTTTGGAAAGAATCGAAAGCCCTTCTTGACAAGAAGGCCCTTGATTCCTATAATTAATGAAAAGATTTTAAAAAAGGGAAAGGAAACATTATGTTGACAGTAACCGAAACGGCACAAACAGCCCTGAAAGATTATTTTGAAAAACAAAATCTTAGCTCGGCTATAAGAGTATTTTTAAGCCAGGGCGGCTGATCGGGGCCTTCATTGGCTCTGGCTCTGGATGAGTCCAAAGAAAATGATAAGGTCTATGCAATTGACGGAATCACCTACCTGGTAGACAAGGCATTGGAAGAACAGGCCAAAGAGATTAAAGTAGATTATGTCGATCAGATGGGGCGGTCGGGGTTTTCAGTGACTTCCGGATTGAGTTTGGGTGGCGGTTCCTGCGGGACTTCCTGCAGTTGTTAATTTAATACGAGAATAACGTTCGTCGTACAGCGTTCGGTGTTCGGCGAAACCCATTTTTATGCTTCGTGGTGACCCAGGCGGGACATGAGGCTTTAGTTATAGAAATGCGGGTTCAACTTTGATGCTGGACCCGCATTTTTTTATTTCTACAATTCCAGCGGCCTGGCCGAGATAACCGAAGGCAGGGCCGTGAGTTCTTTGAGGGCCTGGGCCGAAACAGCTTGATCGGTGGTTAAAAGGATAATATTTTCTCCCTTTTCTTTTTCCTGGCCGACCTGCATCCGTTCAATGTTGATTCTATGTTTCCCTAAAGTCAGGCCGATATTTCCGATTATCCCGGGTTTGTCTTCATTATGAATCAGGAGCATATGCCCTTCGGGATTGGCTTCCAGACGGAAGTTATTCAACCGGACAATGCGGGGTTCGTATTTTCCGAATAAGGTTCCCGAGATGGAACTTTCCATTTTCTGGGTCTTTACCCTTAAAGTTATGAGAATTAAAAAATCATCAACCGTATCGGTTTTCGATTCAATCACCCGTATGCCCCTTTCCTTGGCCAGGATGGGGGCATTGACGAAATTAACCACATCTTTCAAGATGGGGGTCAAAAGGCCCTTTAGCAGGGAAACAGTCATAGGCTTAGTATCATAGCTGGCCACTTCACCCAGGTATTCAACCGAGACCTCGGTCATCCCGCCTTGCAAAATCTGAGCTTGGAAGCTTCCCAGCCGTTCGGCCAGGACCAGATAGGGCTTGACCCTTTCCAGCAGATTGGCGCTGACCGAAGGGACATTCACCGCATTTTTGATGACCCCATGTAGCAAAAAATCGACTATCTGTTCGGCAATGGCCACAGCCACATTTTCCTGGGCTTCGGCAGTGGAAGCCCCTAAATGGGGGGTACAAATGAAATTATCTAACGAAAGAAGAGGGTTGTTTCCCGGTGGTTCGGTTTCAAAGACATCCAGAGCCGCTCCCCCCACCTTTCCGCTGACCAATCCGTCATAGAGGGCCTTTTCATCCACAATCCCGCCTCTGGAACAATTAACAATCATCACACCGTCCTGCATCCGCTCAATGGCCTGGGCATTGATCAATCCCAGGGTATCCTTGGTTTTGGGGGTATGAATGGTAATAAACTGGGCCCGTTGATAGAGTTCTTCCAGAGTGACCGGCTCGATCCCCTGTTTCAAAAGGATTTCCGGCTGAATAAAGGGGTCAAAGGCAATAACCTGCATCTTGAGACCCTTGGCCCGGTCAGCCACGATACTGCCGATTTTCCCGGTGCCGATGATCCCCAGGGTCTTGTTAAAAAGTTCTTTTCCTTGGAATTTCTTTTTCTCCCATTTTTTATCTTTAAGGGAGGCCGTGGCCTGGGGGATTTTTCGGGCCATAGACACCAGCAGGGAAATAGTATGTTCCGCCGTGGTGATGGTGTTGCCCTCCGGGGTGTTCATGACCACGATACCCCTCTGGGAAGCAGCCGGTATATCGACATTATCCAGGCCTATCCCGGCCCGCCCGACCACTTTCAGGTTAGCGGCCGCTTCGATGATTTCAGCGGTAACCTTGGTGGCACTGCGTATAACCAAACCGTCATAGTCTTTAATGATCGTCTTTAATTCTTCCGGGGCCAGGCCGGTTTTGACATCCACTTCGATTCCCTTGGCCTTGGCAAAGATCTCGACCCCTTTTTCCGACAAATTATCACTGATCAGAATTTTCATTTCTTGTACTCCTATCGTAATTCCTTATTCTTTTGAACTCATCCCTATTTTGTTGGAATCGTAAAAGTCGCTATCCTCACGAAGCTTGTCCCCAATGTCTTAATCGGGGAGCGGTAATCCAGGACATGAGTAATTAACTAAATACACTGGATTCCCGTTTCCACGGGAATGACGGCTCTTTTACGAGTCCATCATTAATTTACAATTTTTTTATTTTGACCGCCTACCCCCCGAACACCATTTCCGCCGCCCTAACCCCGGCCCCGAGTTCCACCGGATAGCCTAAATCTTTCAGGGCCAATTCCAGGGCCGATAAGGCAACAATCACGTCGAATTCATTGACATAACCCATATGAGAGATGCGGAAGATCTTCCCTTTGGCCTGGGCCTGGCCGCCGGCGATGGTCACCCCGTATTTTTCCCGCATGATCTTGACCACATCCTGTCCATTGATGCCTTCCGGAGCCTGGATGGCGGTCAGGGATTCCGAAGGATTTTCTTCGGCATAGAATTTCAGCCCCAGGGCCTTGATACCGGCCTTGGTGGCCTCGGAAAGACGTTTATTCCGGGCAAAAACGGCTTCCAAACCGAGGGTTTTGATCTGTCTTAAGACCTGCTGCAAACCGATAATCAAGGTAACTGCTGAAGTATAAGCGCCGGTATTCTTGGCCAGGGATTTGCGTTCTTTGGCGAAGTCAAAATAAAACCGGGGCAGGCTAGCGGTTTTGTTCAATCCCCAGGCCTTTTCGCTGACACTGGCGAAGGCCAGTCCCGGGGGAAGCATCAAGGCCTTCTGTGAACCGGAAACCAGGATATCAATATGCCAATCGTCGGTCT
>JACRBX010000350.1 GCA_016219225.1 Deltaproteobacteria bacterium | reverse complement strand
GTGGACCGCCTCAATGCCTTTGCCTCGGAGGTCACCCGGGTGGCCCGGGAGGTGGGCACAGACGGCAAACTTGGAGGACAGGCCCAGGTCGAAGACGTCTCCGGGACCTGGAAGGACCTGACCGAGAGCGTTAACTCCATGGCCGCTAACCTGACCAATCAGGTGCGCAACATCGCCAATGTAACTACGGCCGTGGCCAATGGCGATCTTTCCCAAAAGATCACTGTTGAGGCCATGGGTGAGATCCTGGAACTCAAAGATACCATTAACGCCATGGTGGACCGTCTCAATGCCTTTGCCTCGGAGGTAACCCGGGTGGCCCGGGAGGTGGGCACGGACGGCAAGCTGGGCGGCCAGGCCAAGGTCGAAGACGTCTCCGGAACCTGGAAGGACCTGACCGAGAGCGTTAATTTCATGGCCGCCAACCTGACCGATCAGGTGCGCAACATCGCCAATGTGACCACGGCCGTGGCTAACGGTGACCTGACCCAAAAAATTACGGTCGCGGCTATGGGTGAGATCCTGGAACTCAAAAATACCATCAATACTATGGTCGATCAGCTCAACGGCTTTGCCTCGGAGGTGACCCGGGTGGCCCGGGAGGTGGGCACGGACGGTAAGCTGGGCGGCCAGGCCCAGGTGGCCGGGATCTCAGGGATCTGGAAGGACCTGACCGATAACGTTAACCTGCTGGCGGCCAACCTGACCAACCAGGTGCGTAACATCGCCCTGGTAACCACGGCCGTGGCCGGCGGCGACCTGGGTAAAAAGATGACCGTGGATGTCAAAGGGGAGATTCTGGATCTCAAAAACACCATCAATATTATGGTCGATCAGCTCAATGGCTTTGCTTCGGAGGTGACCCGGGTGGCCAAAGAGGTGGGTACGGACGGCAAGCTGGGGGGGCAGGCCGAGGTGGAAGGCGTCTCCGGGACCTGGAAGGATTTGACCGACAGCGTCAACAGCATGGCCACTAACCTGACTAATCAGGTTCGGGGTATCGCCAATGTAACCACGGCCGTGGCCAACGGGGATCTGACCCAGAAGATTACGGTCGAAGCCAAGGGGGAGATATTAGAGCTTAAAAACACCATTAACATCATGGTCGATCAGCTCAATACCTTTGCCTCAGAGGTCACCCGGGTGGCCCGGGAAGTCGGGGCTGAAGGAAAACTCGGTGGCCAGGCCGAGGTCAAGGGCGTAGCCGGGACCTGGAAAGACCTGACCGACAGCGTCAACTTCATGGCCAGCAATCTCACCAACCAGGTGCGTAACATCGCCGCGGTGACCACTTCCGTGGCCAACGGGGACCTGTCGAAAAAGGTCACCGTGGACGTCAAAGGCGAGATCCTGGAACTGAAGAACACCATCAATATCATGGTCGATCAGCTCAACGGCTTTGCCTCGGAGGTGACCCGGGTGGCCCGCGAAGTCGGCACCGAAGGTAAACTCGGGGGCCAGGCCGAGGTTAAGGGCGTGGCCGGGGTCTGGAAGGACCTGACCGACAACGTTAACCTCATGGCCAACAATCTGACCGCCCAGGTGCGCAACATCGCCGAGGTGACCGTTTCTGTGGCCAATGGGGACCTGGGTAAAAAAATCACCGTCGATGTCCGAGGGGAATTCCTGCAGCTCAAGGACACCATCAACACCATGGTCGATCAGCTCCGGGCCTTTGCTTCGGAGGTCACCCGTGTGGCCCGCGAAGTGGGCACCGAAGGCCGGCTGGGGGGCCAAGGGTTTGTCTCCGGTGTGGCCGGGACCTGGAAGGATTTAACCGAAAGCGTCAACTTCATGGCCAGCAACCTGACGGCCCAGGTGCGCAACATCGCCAAAGTGACCACGGCCGTGGCTTCCGGAGATCTTTCCCAGAAAATCACCGTGGATGTCAAGGGTGAGATGCTGGAACTCAAAAACACCATCAATACTATGGTCGATCAGCTCAATGCCTTTGCCTCGGAGGTGACTCGGGTGGCCCGGGAAGTGGGCACGGACGGCAAGCTCGGGGGCCAGGCCCAGGTAAAAGGGGTAGCCGGAATCTGGAAGGACCTGACCGACAGCGTCAACCTCATGGCCACCAACCTGACCGATCAGGTGCGGGGCATCGCCAAGGTGGTGACTGCCGTAGCCACGGGGGACCTGAAACAAAAACTGACGGTCCAGGCCAGGGGAGAGATCGCATCGTTAGCCGATACCATCAATAATATGATTGACACCCTGGCTACCTTCGGGGACCAGGTGACCAATGTGGCCCGGGAGGTGGGGGTGGATGGTAAGCTCGGAGGCCAGGCCAGGGTGCCCGGTGCGGCCGGGATCTGGAAGGACCTGACCGATAACGTCAACCAACTGGCGGCCAATCTGTCCGAACAAGTCCGGGCCATTGCCGAGGTCTCCACGGCCGTGACCAAGGGCGACCTGTCCCGGGCCGTAACCGTTCAGGCCCGGGGCGAAGTCTCGGAACTGAAAGACAACATCAACGAAATGATCCGTAATCTGCGGGAAACGACCATGACCAACGCCGAGCAGGATTGGCTTAAGACCAACCTGACCAAGTTCACCCGGATGCTTCAGGGACAGCGCGATGTCAACTCCGTGGCCCAGACGCTCCTTTCGGAACTGGCCCCGCTGGTGGCCTGTCAGCACGGGGTCTTCTACCTCATGGAGACCACTGAAACCACCCAGATGCTTAAGCTGCTGACCACCTACGGATACCAGGAACGAAAGAACCTTTCCAAGACCTGGAAGGTCGGGGAAGGCCTGGTCGGACAATGCGCCTTTGAAAAACAGCGTATCCTGCTGACCCAGGTCCCGCCGGATTATGTGCGCATCACCTCCGGTCTGGGCGAGGCTCCGCCCCTGAACATCGTGGTCCTGCCGGTCCTTTTTGAGGGCGCGGTCAAGGCCGTATTCGAACTGGCCTCCTTCGACCGTTATTCCAGCGTCCACTTGACCTTCCTGGAACAGCTCACCGAGAGCCTGGGCATCGTGCTCAATACCATTGAGGCCACCATGCGCACCGAAGAGCTCCTCAAGCAGTCCCAGTCCCTGGCCGAAGAGCTCCAGAACCAGCAGGAAGAACTCCAGCAGACCAATGAGGAACTGGAAGAGAAGGCCAAGCTTCTGGCCGAACAAAACGAAGAGGTGGAGCGCAAGAACCGGGAGATCGATGAAGCCAGAATCGCCATTGAGGATAAGGCTGAACAATTGGCCCTGACCTCCAAATACAAGAGTGAATTTTTAGCCAACATGAGCCATGAGCTGCGGACGCCCTTAAATTCTCTGCTCATCCTCTCCCAGCAGTTGGCGGAAAATCCGGATGGAAACCTCAATCCCAGGCAGGTGGAATTTGCATCAACCATCCACGGCTCCGGGAATGATCTGCTCAACCTGATCAACGATATCCTGGATCTGTCCAAGATCGAATCCGGCAAGGCCACTTTGGACCTGGAGGACTATGCCTTTGCCGACCTCCAGACCCAGACGGAGCGGACCTTCCGCCACATGGCCCAAGCCAAGAATCTGGAGTTCGAGATCGAGATTAATCCTCAGTTACCCAACACGATCCACACCGATGTAAAGCGTCTCCAACAGATCATCAAAAACCTCCTGAGCAATTCCTTCAAGTTTACGGAAAAAGGCCAGGTGGCCCTGCGAGTGTCTCCGGTGACTTCCGGCTGGAGCCGGGATCATGATGTCCTCAATAAAGCTGACCAGGTCATGGCCTTTGCCGTGACCGATACCGGCATCGGCATTCCCCCGGAAAAGCAGAGGATCATCTTTGAGGCCTTCCAGCAGGCCGACGGCTCGACTTCCCGCAAATATGGCGGCACCGGTCTGGGGCTGGCCATCTCGCGGGAGATAGCCATTCTCCTGGGCGGGGAACTTAAACTGGTCAGCACCCCCGGGAAAGGCAGCACCTTCACCCTGTATTTGCCCCGGATTTATGCCGGGCCGGCCCATGGGTTATTCGGATCGGCCTCATCGGAAACGCCCCCTGACCTTCCCGACAGCCGGCAATCCGGCCCCGCCTCTCCGTCTTCCTCACCTTTGTCCCAACCCCAGGCCCGGAACCGGGAAACAGGGGAGGTCCTGGATGACCGCCTGGACATTAAAAACAGAGACCAGGTGGTCCTGATTGTGGAAGACGATCCCAAGTTTGCCATGATCCTCTTAGATACAGCCCATAAAAAAGGCTTTAAAGGGCTGATTACCGGAAGCGGAGAAGAAGTCTTACCCCTGGTCGAAAAATTTCAACCCGCGGCTTTAACCCTGGACCTCCACCTCCCGGATATCGACGGCTGGACCGTGCTGGATCGCTTGAAACTCAATCCCAAAACCCAGCACATCCCGGTCCATATCATTTCCGTGGAAGACGACCGGATCCACGGTCTGGAACGGGGGGCCTTTGCTTACCTGCAAAAACCGGTGACCCGTGAGGCCCTGGATAATGCCTTTACCCGCATCCAAAAGCTGACCAAAACCCGAACCAGGGAATTGTTGGTGGTGGAAGATGAAGAGAACGACCAGATAGCCATAAAAAAATTGATCGGAAACGGAGATGTGAAGATCACCGCCGTAAAGACCGGTAAGGATGCCTTAAAGGCCCTGAAGGCGAAAACCTTTGACTGTATGATCTTAGATTTGGGACTGCCCGATATCTCCGGCTTCAAGGTCCTGGAAGAGATGCAGAAAAAACCGGAGCTTCAGGATTTGCCGGTCATTGTCTATACGGCCAGGGACCTGACCAGGGATCAGGAGACCCGACTGAAAAAATATGCCGAATCCATCATCGTCAAGGGCGTGCAATCGCCGGAGCGCCTGTTGGCCGAAACCACCCTTTTTCTCCATCGGGTGGCCAGCAAGTTACCGGAGAACAAACAAAAAATGATCGAAAAGTTCTATCAGTCCGATCTGACCCTGGAGAAAAAGAAGGTCCTCATCGTGGATGATGATGTGCGTAACCTCTTCGCCCTGACCTCGGTCCTGGAACGCCAGAAGATGGAGGTGCTTACTGCCGAGAGTGGCAAAGAGGCCCTTGAGACCTTGAAAAAGACCCCGGAGATCGATATAGTGCTTATGGATATCATGATGCCGGAGATGGACGGTTATGAAACCATGCGGCAAATACGCAAAATAAAGAAATTTGAGACCCTGCCCATCTTCGCCCTGACGGCCAAGGCCATGAAGGGCGACCGGGAGAAGTGCCTGGAAGCCGGGGCCTCGGATTACATCAGCAAGCCGGTTAATACCGAGCAGTTGTTGTCGCTGATGCGGGTCTGGATGCAGAAATAAATTTTGGAATTTAGATTGAGTTGATTTTAGATTTAAGAATGCAGAAGGCAGAATTTGGGTTGAAAATCTTAATTCTGAAATCTGCATTCTGAAATAAAAAAATATGTCTAACCTGAACGAAACCGAGCCCATTGAAATGAAACTCCTCCTGGAGGGGATCTTCGAGAAGTACGGTTATGACTTCCGGGACTACGCCCAGGCCTCGCTCAAACGTCGGGTGGCCAAGTGCCTGAATGCCGAACGTCTTAAGACGATTTCCGGACTTCAGGAAAAGATCCTCCACGATCCGGCGGCTATGGGCCGGTTTCTGAATATCCTTTCCATCGATGTCAGCGCCCTCTTTCGGGACCCCGGATTTTATCTGGCTATCCGCAAAAAGGTGGTGCCTTTTTTACGGACCTATCCCTCTTTGCGTATCTGGCATGCCGGTTGTGCCAGCGGGGAAGAGGTCTATTCATTAGCCATCCTCCTTAAAGAAGAGGGGCTCCTTGAAAAAACCCGGATCTATGCTACGGATATGAACGAAACCCTGATCAATAAGGCCAGGGAAGGGATCTTTGCTCTGAAGGAGATGAAGGATAACACTAAGAATTACCAGGCCGCCGGAGGGAAAAAGAATCTATCCGATTATTATAAGGCCAAATACGATCATGCCCTGTTTACTACCGACTTAACAAAAAAGGTCACCTTCGCCGTGCACAACCTGGTCACAGACAGTTCCTTCAACGAATTTAATGTCATCCTTTGCCGTAATGTCATGATCTATTTCAACCGGGATCTTCAGGACCGGGTTCATCACCTGCTTTATGAGAGCCTGAGCTATTACGGCATCCTCTGCTTAGGGGCCAAGGAGTCCCTAAAATTCACTCCCCATGAAGGGGACTATGAGGAAGTGGATGGGAGGGAGAAGATCTTCCGAAAAATAAAATGATTTTGGAATTTGGATTTTGGATTGAAAGGCAATTCTTAATTTTAAAAGCAAACACATAATTTTTTTTCTAAATAGTGCTATGTAAGCGACTAATGATGACAACCAGAAAATCCAAAATCCAAAATCCGCAACCCAAAATCATTGTAGTGGGGGCTTCGCTGGGTGGGTATGAGGCCCTGAAGGTGGTGTTATCTGCCCTACCTGAGGACTTCCCTATCCCCTTGATTATCGTTCTGCATCGGGGCAGGGATTCCCGGGAAAGTTTGGCAGAACAACTTCAAAAGGCGGCCCGCCTGCCGGTCGTGGAAGCGGAGGATAAGATGCCTGTGGAACCGGGGAGGATTTATCTGGCGCCGGCGGATTATCATCTGCTCATAGAAAAAGATTTTGGATTTTGGATTTTGGATTTTGGATTGAAGGACGGAAGGACATTCGGTAACGAGCAAAGAACCTGGGGAAAAATAAATCCAAAATCCAAAATCCCCAATCCAAAATCTAAAATTCACTTCGCCCTGTCCACCGAAGAGCCGGTGAATTATGCCCGGCCTTCTATTGATGTGCTGTTTGAATCCGCAGCCGAGGCCTATGGCCCCGGGGTGACGGGTATTATCCTGACCGGCAATAGCGAAGATGGAGCCAAAGGACTATCGGTCATCAAGCACCGCGGAGGCCGGGCCATTGTACAGGATCCCATAACCGCCGAGGCCCCGGCCATGCCGGAAGCGGCTATCAAGGCGGCGTGGGTGGATCGGGTGATGAGTTTGGAGGAGATTGGGAAGGCGCTGGGAAAATTATTTTAGATTTTTGATTTTGGAATTTGGATTGAAGATGGGATGAAAAAACGAACCAAGGAATTTGCTAAAGAGATCATTAAACTTTGCCGAACGCTTCCAGAAAAAAGAGAAGGATGGTTGATTGGCAATCAAATATTTCGTTCCGGAACCTCCATGGCAGCCAATTACCGGGCTGCCTGTCGGGCAAAATCAAGGCCGGATTTTATTTTCAAACTGGCGATAGTCGAAGAAGAAGCTGATGAAACTTTATTTTGGCTGGAGTTGTTGAAAGAGATGGAAATACTATCTCAAAAAATCGTTGATCCGTTAATCAAGGAATGTAATGAATTGTTGTCAATAATCGTTGCTTCAATAAAAACGGTTCGAAAAAGGAATACAAAATGATGAGATTTTGGAATTTGGATTATAAGGTGTAGGGTTTTTGCCGTTCAATCCAAAATCCAAATTCCAAAATCCAAAGGTGTTTCCATGCCGTTGACTGAAAAAATCAACCTCCTCCTGGTGGATGATCAGCCCCAGAACCTCCTGTCCCTGGAGGCCTTGCTGGATCATCCGGAATACAATCTGATTAAAGCCAACTCCGGCAGGGAAGCCTTACGGCTGGTCCTCAAAGAAGAGTTCGCTTTAATCCTCCTGGATGTGCAGATGCCGGATATGGATGGTTTTGAGACGGCCCGGATGATCAAGGCCCGTGAAAAATCTAAAGAAGTTCCTATCATCTTTGTGACGGCCATCAGCAAGGAAACCGAATATATCTCCCTGGGATATCAGACAGGGGGCGTAGATTATATTTTTAAGCCCTATGATCCCAATATTCTTAAGGCGAAAGTGGCCGCCTTCGTCAAAATGTACAAAGTATCCCAAGACGTTAAGACGCAAGCAGACCAGCTTTTGGCCCTTAATCAGGCACTCCAGGAAAAGATCGAAGAAATAACCAGGCTGAACAGGGATCTCGAAATGACTAACAAAGAACTGGAGACCTTTTCCTATTCCGTATCTCATGACCTCAGGGCCCCTCTGAGGGGCCTCGACGGCTTTGCCACCCTGCTAAGAGAGGAATTTGCAGATAAACTGGATGAAAACGGTCGAAGATATCTCCTCAATATCGAACGAGCTGCAGAGAGGATGAACCTCCTTATCGAAGATCTGCTCAAGCTTTCCAGGATAACCAGAATGGGTTTGCGCCAGGAGGAAATAGACCTTAGCGAACTGGCCGTGACCGTCTCGAAGGAAATCCAGTCTAACCAACCCGAAAGAGCTGTGGAATGGGTCATCCAGCAAGGGATAAAGGTCACAGGAGACCACCATCTTTTGCGCATAGTGCTGGAAAATTTGTTTGGAAACGCCTGGAAGTTTACCGGGAAGAATCCCAAAGCCCTAATAGAAGTCGGGAGTATAAAAACCCAAGAGGGAAAAGCGGCCTTTTTCATCCGGGATAATGGGGCAGGATTTAATATGTCCCAGGCCGGAAAACTGTTCACTCCTTTTCAACGACTGCACGGTTTGAACGAATTCGAAGGGACCGGGATCGGTCTGGCCACCGTGGCCCGCATCATTCGCCGTCATGGTGGAGAGGTCTGGGCTGAAGGGGAGGAAGGAAAGGGGGCGACTTTTTATTTTACACTACAAGGCGGATTTTAGATTTTGGAATTTGGATTTTGGATTGAAAGGCGAAGGGCAAAGGGCTGGATGCTGGATAAAGGCGGAAGTGGGATTTGATGGTCTCATAAAAACTCGTCATTCCCGCGAAGGCGGGAATCCAGGCCACGGATAACCAAATTAAAAACACTGGATTCCCGCCCCCGATTAAGACTTGCGAGGACAAGCTTCCACGGGAATAAGGCATTTTTGACTTTTTATGACCTTGTCAGATTTCGGATTTTACTTCTGAAATCTGAGCTTGTATTGGTTTTAAATCCAAAATCAAAAAAGGGAGGTTCCCATGAAGGTTCTGTATGTTGAAGACGATCCGATTGATGCCGAGTTGACGCGAACCAAATTGGCCCGGATCGCTCCCCACATAGAGCTGGAAATTGTGCATACGAAACGAGAAGCACTAGCTCGATTAAAAGACCAAAATTATAAAATCTATGACCTGGTCCTTGCGGACATGAAGCTCCCGGATGGTGATGGACGGTCCATTGTCAGCCACATCCGGGGACGGTCCATATCGTTGCCGGTGATTATGGTTACCGGGAGCGGAAGCCAGGAAACAGCGGTGACCGCCATTAAAGCCGGCGCCGATGATTATATCGTAAAACGGAGGGGATATTTAGAAAAGCTTCCCCAAATCATAGACAATGTCTTGAGCAATTTTCAAAGGCAGGCATTCCAGCGGGCCAAGCCCCTGATGGTCCTTTATGCCGAAGACAATTTACAGGAATGGGAACTCACTCAGAAACATTTTTTGGCCCATGCCCCCCATATCCAGTTGACTCTTGTCAATTCAAAAAAGGATGTATTGGAATATTTAATGGATCAAGATCGGAAGAAAAAAATCGATATTATCCTCCTGGACTATAAACTACTCGGCGGGGACGCCCTGGAAATTTTAAAAACGGTCCGCTCGGAGCATAAGGAAAGCCTGCCCGTGGTCCTTATCACCGGCCAAGGGGATGAAGAGGTGGCTGTTACGGCCTTAAAGTTGGGAGCCAATGATTATGTCGCCAAATCTCCCGGTTACCTCAACAAGCTTCCTTTCGTCATAGAAAATGCCTATCATTTTACTGAAATGATCCGGCAACAAAAGGCCCTGAAAGCCTCGGAGGAAAAATTTGCCCTGACCTTTCATACCAGTCCGGTATGGGTTGCCCTGACTACTTTAGAGGAAGGTCGAATCTTGGAGGTCAATGAGACCTTTTCAACCATCACCGGTTATACCAAGGAGGAGGCCATCGGGCACACCATCTTTGATCTCGGTCTATGGGTTGATCTTGAAGAGAGGGTTCAATTTATAGAAACCTGTAAAAAAAGGCAGGGCCTAAAAGACCAGGAAGTAATCTTCAGGATGAAATCCGGTGAATTGCGCAACTTCTCCTGGTCCAACAATATCATTATCCTGAACGGAACAGAATGCCTTATCTCCGTAGTTGTGGATATTACCAAGCGTAAAAAGGCGGAAGAAGATGTCCGAAGGACTGTTGAAAAACTCAGAAAGGCCACATCCGGGATCGTTCAGACCTTGTCCATGACCGTTGAAACCAGGGATCCTTATACCGCCGGCCACCAGAGGCGGGTCGCCGACCTGGCTAGGGCCATAGCCCAAGAAATGGGCTTTTCAAGGGATTTTCTCGAAGGGCTCCATATGGCCGGTCTCATTCATGATGTGGGTAAAATATCCATTCCAGCCGAGATTCTTAGCAAACCAATCCCCTTATCCGATATTGAATTCAGTTTGATAAAAAACCACTCCCAATCCGCCTATGACATCCTGAAAGAGATCGATTTCCCCTGGCCCTTAGCCAGAATCATTCTTCAACACCATGAAAGGATGGATGGATCCGGATATCCTCTGGGCTTGAAGGGCGAAGATATTCTCCTGGAAGCACGGATTCTGGCCGTGGCCGACGTGGTCGAGGCCATGGCCTCCCACCGCCCTTATCGTCCAACTCTGGGTATCGATAAGGCTCTGGAAGAAATCTCCCTCAAAAGGGACTGCCTTTACGACCCGCAGGCAGTTGATGCCTGTCTGAAACTCTTTAAGGAGAAAGGATTCCGGTTTGAGTAAGACAAAAAAGGCAGATTTTAGAATGCAGATTGCAGAATGGAGGTTTTGTTTTTAATTCTTAATTTTGAAATCTTAAATTTGCATTATCAAAGCAGTTCTGCTTGTCTCAGGGCCTCGGATATTTCGGGATTTTTTAGGGCTAATTGTTTTAGGGCCAATTCAATTCGTTCGGTTGGACGAAGTAGGGTTATAAGTTCGGAGGGCCTATTTTAGCCAGAGGATTTTTATGAGCTTTTCAACCTTTTTATATTCAGGGTCGCTTCGGCTTCATTTAACAAGTTGCCCACTATGGTATAGCCGGGCTCTTCCTGGAACCAACACAAAAGAGGAAAGGCATCAAAGAGAAACGGTTTCATCACGCTGGACCTCCGATAGATGTTCATTGATCAGTGATCGGCTCATAGAGGGTTTTCCTTTAAAAATTCCTTTAAGGGCCTTTTTAACATCAGGGACGGCTTTGATTTCAACATGATCTTTGTATAACTGAAGAATAATTGGTCTTCGTGGTTTTAATCCCAGTTTGTCCCGAATGGCTTTCGGGATAACGATTTGCCCCTTGGCGGAAAGTTTTACCATTTGCATAAGTTTATCTCCAGATTAAATTTAGAATGCAGAATGGAGATTTTAGATTTTACTCATGAAATCTGAACTTGAATTGGTTTTTAAATCCAAAATCAAAGCAGTCCTGCCTGCCTCAGGGCCTCGGATATTTCGGGATTTTTGATGGCTAATTGTTTTAAGGCCAATTCGATCCGTTCGGTACGCTGGATGACCGGGGCCACGGCTGTCCGGCGGTCCCAGAGGACAAAGCCGATGAGAACAGACATGAGACTGAACAGGATTCCGAAGCCCCAGAGCAGAAAGGTTTTGATATCATCAATCTGCCTTTGGAGAGAGGTGTGTGAATCAACAATCTGTCTTTGGAGAGAAGAGCGCAATTCATCGATCTGTTTCTGTAAGGATTTTTGTCCCTCTTCCAGTCGGATGATCCGGTCGCGGTCCTCTTGGGTAAAGGGGACATCCCTGGCCTGAACGAGGTAAGGCAAAAGCAGAAAAAAAGCCATTGAAGCTAAGATGATTTTTTTCATAGAATAACCCAAAAAGTCGTTAGTTGCCTGTTTGGAATAATTTTAGGAGGAGACGGGGGGATTGTCAAGGGGGAATTTAGAATTTTGGAATTTGGATTCCGGGTTTGAAATTTTGAATAATCCATAAAAATTAGTTGACACCAGTTGCTGAATCCGCTTTAGTAATATAATATATTAAAAAGTAAAGAAAGAATTGTTCGGGATGAAAGACAGAGGGCACTTCCGTTTCCAAGGCTTTTGCTTTTTTAGCTTTAGGAACGGGTCTGCCCTCTTCTCCTTTCAACCATAAAATAAGATAGAGAGAGGACATGGGCAGACCCGGAAGGGGATGCCCACGGGCCTCAGTGTATTATTTTTGGGCCATGGGTAATAACTCATGGCCCTTTTTTTATTTCTGATGACTTAAAAAAAAGGAGGATGGCACATGAAAAAGGGAGCTTTGGATGGGATCAAGGTAGTAGAAATCAGCCTGTTTCAACAAGGGCCGGTGGCTGGCATGCGGTTGGGGGACCTGGGGGCGGATGTCATTAAAGTGGAACCCCTGACAGGGGATCCGGGCCGGGGTTTTATGAAAATCATTGGTGCCATGGCCGGTCTTAAAGGGCACAACTATTATTTTGAGCACGGGAACCGTAATAAGCGCGCTATCGCGGTCGATCTCAAGACCGGAAAGGGAATGGAGATATTACTCCAATTGATCGACCGGGCCGACGTTTTTCTTAACAACATGAGTATCGGTGCCCCGGCCAAGATGGGAATCGGCCCGGAGGTGCTGTTGGCCAGGAATCCAAGGTTGATTTACGCCCATGCCTCGGGCTGGGGCCGGAAGGGACCTGAGGCCGAAGACCTGTCTTTTGATTACACCGGAATTGCCCGATGCGGTTTAATGATGGCCTGCGGGGAAAAGGGTGCGCCTCCGACCCAAATTCTTCCGGGAATCGGAGATGAAATAGGCGGTTTAATGTGCGCCTGGGGGGTGACTGCCGCCCTTTATGCCCGGGAAAAGACCGGTTTGGGCCAGGTGGTGGACACCTCCCTGATGGGCGGTCTTATCGGGACCCTGGCCTTTATCCTGGCGGCCCCGGCTATCATGGGTCAGGAATTTCCCCGTCAGGTCAGGGCCCAGGCCGGCAATCCCCTTTACAACCATTATCGCTGCCGGGATGATAAATGGCTGGCTATTGCCCACCTGGACCCGGATCGGTATTGGCCAAAAATCTGTAAGGCCCTGGACCTGGAGGCATTGCAGGAAGACCTGCGATTCAAAGGCATTGAGGCCCGGGGACGGCATGCCAAAGAACTGGTGGCCCTATTGGATCAACGTTTTGAAACCAGGACCCGGGAGGAATGGATGCAGCGCCTCAAGGAGGAAGGCTGTATCTTCACCCCGGTCCAGACCCCTCTGGAAGTCACCCAGGATCTGCAGGCCAGGGCCAATAATTATTTTATCGAAGTGGAGCATCCCGAATGGGGGCCTTTGAAAATGCCGGGATTCCCCTGGGATTTCAGCGAAACACCGGCCTCCTGGCGGCGCCCGGCCCCTCGTTTCGGAGAGCATACCGATGAGATCCTGAGCAGCCTGGGATTCAGCAGCGATGCAATCGCCGGTCTTAGAAAGGAGAAAATTGTCGGGTAAAATGGGGCAAGACTTCCGGCAGCGGAGAAGGATAAGGGGGATTTTCCTTTTGACGAAACCTCCCGGAAACAGTACAATGAAAAATTTAAATCCTGATTCTGGAAGGAAGCGTTTTTATGGCAGCAAGCGGATCGAACCCACCCCCTGATTTCGCCATTTTTTTCGAACCGAAGAGTGTGGCGATCATCGGGTCTTTCAGAGCAGGGGCCTTCGGCGGATATGTGGTTATCAAATCCCTTTTGAAGGCCGGTTACGGCGGCCGGATTTATCCGGTCAATCCGGCGTATAAAGAGGTGCTGGGTATAAAGGTTTCTCCTTCGATTCGGGAGATCCCTTCAAAGGTCGACCTGGCCCTGATTATGATCAATGCCCGGCATGTTCCAGGGGTCATCCGGGAATGTGCTGAAAGCGGTATCCGGGCCATTGTCCTGGTGGCGGACGGATTCGCCGAAAGAGACCGGGAAGGGGCCAGGCTGCAGGAGGAGGTGGCGGGGATTGCCAGGGAATGGGGGGTACGGATTATCGGCCCCAACACGGCCGGTATCGTCAACAACCACAACGGCTTCAATCCTTCTCCCTACGATGCCGGTTACTACGGATTCAAAAAAGGGGGAGTGACCATCATCTCTCAGACCGGGATGATCAACCCCCAGGCCTACCCCTACCCGGATCTCAGATTCGGCATCAGCAAACTCTGCGATTTCGGAAACAAGTGCGATCTGGACGAATGCGACCTTCTGGAATATCTGGAAAATGATCCGACCACCGAGGTCATCAGTATGTATCTTGAGACCATTCGGGACGGGAAGCGGTTTCTTAAAATTTGTGAGCGGGTTGCCGCGCAAAAACCTATTTTGGCTCTCAAAGTGGGGGCCACCAGGGAAGGAGCCCGGGCCTCCGCATCCCACACCGGCTCTCTGGCCATTGACGATAAGATCTTCGAGGCCGCCTGCCGGCAGTCAGGGATCCTGCGGCTCCAGGCCTTTAATGAACTTTTTGAACTCCCCAAGATCTTTGCCTCCCAGCCCCTTCCGAGGGGAAACCGTTTCGGTCTGGTCAGCTATACCGGAGCCATAGGGGTGCAGGCCGCGGATGAAGGGGCTAAATACGGTTTGATCATGGCGGGTTTGTCCCCCGAGACGGCCGGGCTGTTCGAAGACCTGTTCCCCGGATTGGGGAGTATGCCGGTCGATATCGGCCCCATGATACCCTCGGTAAAAGACTTCTCCACCGTGTATTCGGGGATTCTGCAAGCGGTCCTTAAAGACGAAAATGTGGATTCTCTGTTCAACGTCCTTTGGGCCGACGCGGGCGGCCACAACAAAAAGGCCTATCTCGAGGCCTATGAAGTCTTGAAGGCTTCGGCCCGGAAGCCGGTGGTAACCTGGATTTACGGTCCCGACTCGGCCAAGGTGCTTGATCTGAAGAATCGAATTGAGGAGCTCGGCTTCCCGGTTTTCGGCGAACCGGAACGATGTATCAAGGCCCTGGGGCTGTTATTCAAATATGCCGACCGGCTTCAAAGAAAATAACTATGATCGACTTGTAAAAACTCGTCATTCCCAATTCCGTCCCTTAGGGTACTACACCCCCGCTTCCAGGCCGGAGGGGAGGGCGCAGGCGGGAATCCATGTCATGACAAACCAATTAAAAACACTGGATTCCGGCTTTCGCCGGAATGACGTAATGCAGGTTTCGGAGACTTTTTACGAATCCATCAGAATGGATTTACCACTCTTTTAAATCTTCGGCCTGAAACGCTGATCATAGCCGGTCATTTCCAGATAGCCCTTCCCTTCAACGGACCGGCCTTTATGGGTGCCTTTCACCTTGACGGCCCCTTCCCAATAGGTGACCCGGGTACTCCTGGGGGTCATCAATTCCTGATCGGCCACCAGGGGAACAATGGACAACTTCAAATCATAACCAGACAGATCGATTTCCCAGGAGGCCGGGTAGGTGGCCCCACTTCGGGCACTTTTCCAAAAATTCAGGGGCCGGAGTTGGATTTCAGACCAGGGAAGATGAATCGTTCGGGAATCGGGCCGGACCAGGGTTCCGCTGGAGTGGGGATCGGCCCGGCCATCGGCCTGTCGGAGCTGATAGATCATAAGATCCATCCCATTGTCTAATTGCACGGAAAACCAGTCCCAGCCGACCTGCGTTTCGGCTAATTGATTGCTCCCGAACTCATGGTCCATCCAGCTTATCCCGGTCACCGGGATATCCTTTCCCTTCAATTTTATAAATCCTTTGGTTTCCAGGCGGGTCAGGGAATAGTAATGGGAGGCCTGTCCAGGGCCGGCCCCTTTTTGACTGACCCCGTGGACTCCATGAATAACCGCCGACCGGGTCGGTCTGACTTTCAGATCCAGAAAAAGGTCCCCATCCCCTGCGATTAATCGCTGTTGTTGGCCTTCTTCCTCTACTTTCCAGGTCTCCAGCCAGACCCGGTATTTAGTTTCATCTGCTCCGGCCAATCCCAAATTTCCCCGGCCGGCCTTTTCCTGATAAAGAAAGGTTTTATTCCTGATATCGGTAACGGCCAGGTGGGCCAGGTAGACCTCACCCAACCGCCAGCGGGAACCCTTTTGGGGAGGCCTGCCGGGAACCAATCCCACCCGGAAAAAAGTCACCTGATAACCATAACCGTTCCCTTCAGGATCTTTGAGGTGCCCGTTATAATACCACCATTCGGTTTTGAATGGCCGGTGAACCCCATGGTCCCTGGGAAACTTAAACTTCCAACCCGGCAGGGCGACCTGGAATTCGGGCGGCTTTTCAGAATAGGCCGGGTTGATGCCGATTAGAAGGAGAAGGAGGATAGAAAGGGTGACGGGTAAAATAGTGTGACGAGTGACGGGTGACGGGTGACGGGTGAAAAGAAGGGAGAAAAGGGTCTTGAGAAAACTTTCAATTTTATTCATTTTCTATCCTCATTCCCTATGTCCACTCGCCCCTTGTTTCTATTATTCTCATCACCCGCCACTCCTTGTCCCCCTATTCGATTTTTCCCGTCACCCGTCACAAATCCCAGTCTTTTACCCGTCACTCGCCCCTCCCCTTTCCCATCCCCCATTCCGAAATCCGCACTCCGAAATCCGCACTCGGCATTTATTCTTCCCTGATCATCTCCTGCGTACTCCTTCGAACCGCCATGATCGCCGGGATCCAGCCGGCAACTATCGACCCCAGGACGATGATGCCCAGGGTCTGCAGATAAATCCAAAAGGACCAGTGAAAAGGGATGGTCCAGCCGAAGGATTGCTTATTAATGACCAGGATCAGGATCAGTGAAAGCAAGGTCCCGGCCAGCCCTCCCCAGATGAAACTGAAGATCCCCATCAGGGCGGTTTCGGTCAGGATCATCCGCCGAATCTGTCCCGGCAAGGCCCCCAGGGCCTTGAGGATCCCCAGTTCCTTCTCCCTAAAGAGTACGGAAATGGAACTGGAATGGAGGAGCCCTAAAAAGGCCACCAGTATGGCAATAGCCTCCAGGATATAGGTCACCTGAAAGGTCTGGTCAAAGATATTCAGGATTTGATCCCTCAATTCCTTATTGGAAATAATCACCAGGGAAACCTGCCCGGCAAATTTTTTATAAAGGTCTTCCCGTACCTGATGAAGCCGGGCAGGGTCCTTCAGATAGAGTCGAAGACCGTTGATCCGGGGGTCTTTCCAATATTTAAGGAATACGGCCCGGTCCATCCAGATAGCCCCGCCTTCGGTTCGATAATCATAGAATATGCCGGCCACTTGAAAAAGACGGGGTCCTTGGGCAGTTACCAGGTCCAAACGGTCCCCGCGCTTTAAGGAGAGTTGATTGGCCAGGACTTCGGAAATGAGGATTCCTTCCCCGGTCAAGGCATTTTGAAAAATGGCTTCTGCCTTTCCCTGTGTAAAGGCCAATCCCCCGTGGCGTTGGATGACCGCCAGATTCCCGGCCCAGAGGCGGATCGGGAGTCCTTTTAACTCCGTGGTCAAACCCCGGTAATAATAAATATCGGATAATTCTTTGAAAAATTC
>JACRBX010000349.1 GCA_016219225.1 Deltaproteobacteria bacterium | reverse complement strand
TATGGCTATTTGGGAATCTGTTGGAATATTTTAAGCGGTTACACCGGAATGTTATCATTAGGACATGGCGCCCTGGCCGGGATTTGTGCCTACGTTTCGGTAAGCCTCTTTATTAAGATGGGAATAACCCCCTGGATCGGAATGTTCATAGGGGCCGTTTTTACCGCCCTGATCGGAATGGGGATAACCTATCTGGCGGCACGATATGGGTTGAAAAGCATGTATTTTGCCCTTCTGACCTTATCCTTTTCAGAAATAATAAGACTATTAACCCTCCACTGGGAATTTGTCGGGGGGGCCTCCGGGTTATTAATTCCCATGACCAAAAGTTCAATTGGCAATTTTCAATTTTCGGAAAAGTTTATGTACTATTATGTTATTTTGACCATGGTGCTATCGGTTGTTTTTATCAGCACCAAATTGGTGAGGTCTAAAATCGGCTATTACTTATTAGCCATCAAGGAAAACGAGGATGCGGCCGAAACAGTGGGCGTGCATACGAGTAAATATAAGGTGATCGCCTCAGGGATCAGCGCCTTCCTGACAGGGTTTGGGGGAGTTTTCTATGCACAATATTTGATGTATATCTCGCCCGATATCAATTTGTCCTTAAATTTTTCCATAGAAATCGTATCGGGGGTAATTATCGGAGGCATTGGAACGATTTTCGGTCCCTTGGTAGGCGCCTGTATCCTGCAACTGATCTCCGAAATTTTCCGCGTCTTTTTGGGACAAATGGGATCCGTTCATCTGATTGCTTATGGACTGATGTTGATGCTGGTGATCATATTCCTGCCCAAGGGGATCGTCGGCGCCATAGAAAAATGGTGAATCAGTTCTGTGGACTATGTCAAAACTCGTCATTCCCGCGCAGAGCCTGTCCTCGAATGCCTTAATCGGGGACGGGAATCCAGACCAGGAGTACCCAATTATAGACACTGGATTCCCGTTTCTACGGGAATGACGGAGTTGGGATCTCCCGGATTTTTTACGAACTCATCAATTCTAATTTAATGAGAAAGGAAAAGATGCTGGAAGTAACTGATGTAACAAAAAGTTTTGGGGGAATGACGGCGATCTATGGCCTTTCCTTCCAAGTTGAAAATAATCAGATTATTAGCATCATCGGACCCAATGGAGCGGGAAAAACGACGCTTTTTAACCTCATTTCAGGATATTTGCATCCGACTTCGGGGAAAATATTTTTTAAGGGAGAAAATATTACCAACTGGCGTCCCAGCGGGATATGTAAAAAAGGATTAACACGCACTTTCCAAATAGTCCAACCCTTTATGAATTTGAATATTCTTCAAAATGTAATCATCGGCGCCTTGAACTGGGCACCCACCCTATCCGAAGCCAAAGATTATTCCCTACAGATCCTTGAAAAAGTCAAGCTCATTGACCGAAGGGACCATCTGGCCAACACCCTGACCTTGGCCGGTAAAAAAAGATTGGAACTGGCCCGGGCCATAGCGACCAAACCCACCCTTTTGATGCTTGATGAAGTCATGGCCGGCCTGAATAAGGTGGAAGGCAGCCAACTGATGGATCTTATAGAAAAAATTCATACAGAACAAAAAATGACTATTTTATTCATTGAGCATATTCTAAACATCGTCATGCAGTTGTCGAACAAAATTATCGTTTTGAACCACGGGTCAAAAATTGCCGAAGGGACGCCTAATGAAATCGCCCAGGACGAAAGAACCATTGAAGCCTACTTGGGGAGAAAAAGATTATGATGACATTAAATAATATCGAGGTCGGCTATGGAGAAATGCAGGTTCTCTTTGGCGTATCGTTGGAAGTCAACGAAAAAGAGATTGTTGCCCTGATTGGTTCTAACGGAGCAGGCAAAACCACCACCTTATCGGCCATCTCCGGAATGGCGCGGCCCCGAAACGGCCAAATTACATTTTGTGGAGAGAGAATCGACAGGCTGTCTCCTCATAAGATCGTCCAACTGGGTATTGCCCAGGTTCCGGAAGGGCGAAGGATTTTTCATTCTCTGACGGTTTTGGAAAATCTTGAGATAGGGGCTTTTATCAAAAAATCCAAAGCGGAGAGGGAAAAAACACTCGATTTTGTATTAGAGCTCTTCCCGGTTTTGAAGGCCAGGGGGGGACAGAGAGGCGGGACTTTATCGGGAGGCGAACAGCAGATGCTGGCTATCGGCCGGGCACTGATGGCCAATCCCAGAATTTTGATGCTGGATGAGCCTTCATTAGGATTGGCTCCGCTGGTTGTTGACGAAATATACCGGATTATCGAAAGTCTGAATGCCTCCGGCGTTACCATTTTGTTGGTGGAGCAAAACGTGGTCCAAGCCTTGGAACTTTCACACAGAGCCTATGTTTATGAAAATGGCCGTGTCTTTTTACAAGGCCCGAGTCAGGAGTTGTTGAAAAACCCGGATATTAAACGGGCCTATATTGGAATGGATTAGAGGAGGTTGATCATGGATTTTACTATTACTGAAGAGCAGGAGATGTTGCGGGCGACGATCAGAAAATTCGTCGACAAAGAATGCCCACGAGTCTTTCAGCGGGAAATAGATGAAAAAGAGGAATTCCCCCATCGCTTATGGGATAAATTGGGCGGATTGGGCATGCTGGGGCTGATCATCGAGGAAAAATACGGGGGGATGGGCGGTAATGTGATGGATATGGTCCTGGCAGTTGAGGAATTGGCTAAGGGGATGTTCGTGCTCGGGGATGCCTTCTTTCAATTTAATTGTTTTGGACCGACCACCATAAGGTATTTCGGTAATGAAAAGCAAAAGGAAGCCTACCTTCCGAAGTTGGCCGGGGGCGATATTAAAATATGCCTGGGGGTAACGGAAAGCCATAGCGGTACCGATGCCCTGGGGTTAAAAACGAAGGCTGAGGAAAAGGAGGATCATTATCTTATTAACGGTTCAAAGATGTTTACTACGGGGGCGCACATCAGTGATTATATCATGCTCATGGCCAGGACGACCAAGGAAGTCCAGAAGAAGTCTTATGGCATATCCATCTTCATGGTCGATTTGAAGACCAAGGGCATAACGATTAACAGGATTAAAAAGGTGGGGTTAAAAGCCCTGGGCACCTGCGAAATTTTTTTTGAAGACGTCATGGTTCCTAAAGAAAATCTGATGGGCGAAAGAGATAAAGGCTGGTATCACCTTTTGGACACCCTCAACAATGAAAGGATCGTCATTGCCGCCCTCTGTTCCGGCGGTGCTCAGGCGGCCCTCAATGACGCCGTTCAATATGCCAAGGAGCGGATTGTTTTTAGCAGGCCGATAGGCCAATTTCAGGCCATCCAGCATTATCTGGCCGACATGTTTACTAAAATCGAACTGGCCCGTCTGATGATCTATAAGGCGGCCTGGCTTCAATCTAACGGGTTACCCTGCGCCATAGAGGCCAACATGGCCAAACTGGCTGCCTCTGAGGCCTTCTTATACGCGACAGCAAAAGGGATGGAGATTCTTGCCGGGTATGGATTCACGATGGAATACGACATGCAACGTTATTGGCGGGACTCCAAGCTATTTGAATTTGCCCCCATTACGAATGAAATGGTACGCAACTTTTTGGCCGAGAAGCTTGGTTTGCCCAGATCGTATTGATCATTGGTGATTTGCATGGCTTTAAAATGAAAAGACGGTTTAAGGTACAAGGTTCAGGGTTTTTCAGGTTTGAGATTTACAGCTTGCAGCTCGAAATCCTATTTTTCGCATTAAACCTTCGCGCTCCTTTTGCGCTGAGGCACCTCGAATCATAAAAATGGGTTTTTCCCAACCTTGAACCATGAACCATGAACCTTGAACCATTCGTGGTTCTCCATAGGGCATGAGAGCATAATTATAATTCGGGAGGGAACAAAGGATGAAGATTAATCCTAATATAAAATACTTTGAAGACTTTTCTCTTGGCGAAACATTTCAGACCGACGGCATAACTATTGATCAGGGTGACATTATCCAATTTGCCGGCTTCTCCGGTGATTACAATCCCCTTCATACCAATGAGGAGTTTGCCAAAACGACCCCCTTTGGCGGGAGGATTGCCCACGGTCTTGTAACCGTTTCCAAGATGACCGGGAAGTTCAATCAACTCGGGTACTGGGATGGGTCGGTAATGGCCCTGCTCGAAACCGGATGGACTTTTTTTCTGCCTGTCCGGGCCAATGATACTATTTATTCGAAGCTGACCGTAACCGGGATGCAAGAATCAAAGAGCAGGGATAAAGGCGTCATAACGATCAAATTTGAGGTGATGAACCAGAAAGAAAAAAAAGTGATTGAAGGCTTCCTGAGACTGATGATGCGAAAGTCCGATTATCAAAAGGAAGCGATGTGAGCAATCAACCTTCAGCTTTTAGCTTACTGATCGCTGACTGCTGAAGGCCCTTTCCGGAAATCCGGGATTTCCGGAGAGCATTACAGGGGTCCGCTCTGGGGTCGGCCAACCTCAGGGCGGCGTAAGAAATAAAAAAAGCGGCTGGTAAGGAGCCCTACCCTCCTGCCATGCCGCTTTTTTATTTGCCCCTGGTTGTTTAATTCGAAAATACGGTTCAGGGTCAAGGTTCAAGGTCCGGAAAATCAAGTTCGGAGTAAACAAATTTCTTGTTTCGAGATGCCCTGGGGCATGAGGGGTTAGTGCGAAAAATGGGGTCGGGGGTCAGTTTAAAAATAAAGTTGCAAGATGCAAGTTTCAAGTGAAAAAAACCTGGATTCGAGGTTTCAAAGGGGAGGGAGGTATGAGGGCTTATTAAAAAACCAAAAGGCAAGCAGGAGTAAGAATAAGGGGAAGGGGGGTGGTTTTCAGGGAAAAATCAAAAAAAGCTGTTTGAGTATTCAAGTTTGGCATTCGGGTTGTTTAAAAGTTTTTAATCAGTCGGAAAGGAAAGGAAAAAAATGATGAAAAAATCAGGAATACTTGCTTTAGTGGTAGTTCTATTAGTCGCTTTGGCCATGACGGCTCAGGCCTTCACGGTCGAAGGGGCCAAAGGTGAAAAGATGTATATCGGGGGTTTATTCTTGACCGATTTCGGGTACTGGAATCGAGATAAAAATTTGACGGGCGTGGATGATCAAACGCAGTTTATTACTGCCGTACCCAATCATTCCCGTGTAAGGGGATCCCTGGAAGTCGGGAAAGTCGGCGGCTACTGGGAACTGGGTAACGGCGGAGAAGTCATGGCCACCAACGGCGTTGGGGCAGGGGTCACCAACTATATCGAGACCCGCAAATTATACGGTTGGTACCGGTTCGGCAACTGCGAAATCCTGGCCGGTAAAAACGATGGGTACGTATACACCCTGAGTCCCTATCAAAACATCGGGTTAAATAATGGCGCCCATGTTGGCGGCTTTGGCTGGGGAAGTATTTATGATTCCCGGAACCCGCAAGTGCGGTTCACCCAGAATGTTTCCAAGGCTTTC
The DNA here is from genome assembly GCA_016219225.1 of Deltaproteobacteria bacterium. Lineage (NCBI taxonomy): Bacteria > Pseudomonadati > Myxococcota > Myxococcia > Deltaproteobacteria bacterium. The sequence goes on along the minus strand of JACRBX010000349.1, from coordinate 8,128 downwards.
GGATATGCCATTACCTTGCTGCAGCCTAATGTTTATGTCGACCAAACCCGGACCTCCTATGCGACCTTGCCGGCAGTGGCCGCCAAATTAATGATGAACTTCGGGGTGATCAGCCTCTTTCCGGCTGGTTTATACCAGCAGGTCAAATGGGATAAAATGCCCGGCGGGTTTGACGATACCATGACCTCCTGGTTGGCTGTACTGCCGGTGAAGGTGACTGCCGGTGGTTTTGTCGGAGTAGTTCAAGCCGGCTACGGCCAGAACTTAAGCGGGGTCCTAGCCCTGCAAAGCAGTTTTCATTCCTATCTGAGGGATTCGACCGGGAAGGTCAAAAATACCACTGGGTTGAATGGGTTTGTGGATCTTTCCTACAACATCGGTTCAGTCACCCCCCATATCTATTTTGGTTATGATAAAGCCAGCAACAGCGATGTCTGGAAAACCGGGGATGACAACGTTACCCGGACCATGGTTGGTATAGGCATTAGCTGTAAGGTCGCCGACAGCTTCTATGTGGTCCCGGAATTCACGATGTATGATTACGGCAAGAAGCCCAATGACGCCGCCAAACCCGACTTCGGCAAGGAATGGCTGGGCGGGGTTCAGTTCCAGTTTGTTTTTTAATTTATCTTAAAACAGGTTCTATTCAGCCTCTGGAGGGGCAACCCTCCAGAGAGAGAATGGAAAATGGGACAAAAACTGAAAGAGTGATCAGTTCTTGAAGAATCTTCAGTTGGCCGAGATTCATGACCGTATAGCCGATGCGGTTGGCCGGGACCTGGATCAGGTATTCCAGCAGGGCGATTCCCCAACTGGCCAGGGCGGCCAGGTACCAGGGCTTGCTGCTCAGATTTTTAAGATGGGCATACCAGGCAAAAGTCATAAAAAGGTTGGAAAAAGTCAACAACAGCGCTCTTAATGATAATAGTCATGCCGGAAACTTATAGTCCTCCTTAAGGGGAATCAGACGGGCTGATTTATAAAAGGACCGGCCCGGGATGTCAAGCAAAAAAATGACAAAAAGCTGGAAACAGGAAGGCTGTCTCAGGCCATCGGCAGCCAGTCAATAAGAATAGGTCACAGCAGTCCCAAAGGAAAATTTTTCGGAATACTGCCCTTCAATATTCCAATGGAATCCCCGGCCCAGGGGCAGGTAAATCCCGCCAAATCCCCCTATGTTTGTCCGGTTATGAATCCTGAAGTTCCCTGTATCAGAAGTCAGACCGGGGACGGTCTGGGACAAGGATACCGTGGCTTCCGAATAACAGGCATAGGGACCGGCATAGAGTTTCAGACCATGAGGAATCGCGACTTGAAAGCCAAGGCCGAAATTCACCTCCCAAAACCGGCTCACTTTGAGTTCCCTTTGAAGGGGAGCGCCATTAGAGGTCCCGGAAACATGATCGGTGAAATCCCGGAAAGAGGTGGCGCCCTGGAAAAAGGCCCCAATCCCGAAGAGATCGTTGAAAGGATAGAACCCCTTAGCTCCCATCGTCCCGAATCCATTCCAGTTATCTTCAAAATCATTTTTAGAAGTCACCGTCGAAACCAGGGTGGAACGGAAGGCATCGGAGATTTTCAAGTCGGCTATCCCGATTCGCCCGAATATTTCCCAATTTTTTTTCCCATAACCCAACTGGGAATAAATTTGATTTTGTCTGATCACCTGTCCTTTCCCGTTCGTGTATTCATCCTGGTAGCGCCAATGGCCGATAGCCGTAGCTAATCCCCCTTCTTCTTTGGAAAGGGGCCGGGGCGGGCCGAACGGTCCGCCGGCGGCCGCCGTTCCCTGGATGGTAAAAAGTATGAAAGCCCATACCCCAATCACTTTAAGCCCATTCATCAGGAATCGCCCTTTCCTCATGGATTCACCTCTCCCACAGCATAAGCATCATAAGCAACGAAGGTCAGGCCGGTCAGGCCGACAGGCTTTCCTTTCAACCTATCGCACTCCCGCCGGTCTGGCGGGCTCGGCTTTTTCTTTCCCCGCTTCGACCTTCTTCAGCCGGTATTGCCTATAGGCATCGCGCAGCGCCACATAGGGATCAATAGCCGCCTCCAGGAAAGATTCATAGTCTCCGAGCCTCAGGGAGATATCGTTCACTTCTTTGTACCCCCGGACTCCTATGGAATCGTACCAGGGGGAGATATAACTGACGGGATCCAGGAAATAGTCACCGACCATGCCGATCGAATCCCGTGCGCTGGAGGGTCCAAGTACTGGCCAGACCAGGTAGAAACCCTGGCCCACCCCGTAGACCCCCAAGGTTTGCCCAAAGTCCGCCTCCTTTTTGGGAATATCCAGTTGCTGGCTTGAAGAAGGGTCCAATAAACCCCCCACGCCCCACAGAGTGTTCACCGCGAAGCGCCCAAATTCCGTGGCGGCACCCTGGAAGTCCGCCTGAAGGAGGGAACTGACAAAACGGATCGGGAATCCGAGATTAGTGAAGAAATTCTTGACACTTTTCCGTGCCGGCTCGGGGACCACTTTATTATATCCTTGGGCCAGGGGCCTGAACAGCCAGAAGTACAGTTTGTTGTTAAATTGGAACATGGCCCGATTGAAGGGCTCCAGCGGGTCGGCAATCGATGCCTCCGTTTCCTCTTCCGCCACCTCTTCCTCCTGGAGGCTGTTTCTGTCTTCGGCGTTCTCTTTCCCGTCTTTCACCGCCTCTTCGGAAGAGGATTTCAAAGGTTCCGGAGGGGCGGCCATCGGTTTGGCCTCTTCCCCCTCTGCTTCCTGCCGTGCCTGGCGGTTTTCCTGGTTATCACTAGTTCCGCTTTCCGGTGTCCAGGACCTCTTCGGAGATTTCAGGGATATCCGTTCCGCATCGGAAGACGCCATGAGCAGCGGGGTCTGCGGGGGGACAGCGGCGGAGGAAGGGGACCAATCAGGGGAAGGGCTGTGGGCGCAGCTTGAGACGGCAAAAGCCAATAAAGCCAGGAATAAGAGTCGTTTCATGGTTTGAATCTCTATTCTTTGAGGTTCTGTTGGCCCTTCACCTTTTTTTGTAAAATCTCGAGCAGTTGATCCGGGGTATGGTTAGCCAGGATGGCGTTGAACTGGCTGCGATAGTTTTGGACCAGGCTGACATTCTCCACGACGACATCATAGACTTTCCAGGTGTTGTCCTTTAAAATCACCCGGTAGAGAATGGGGATTTCCTTTGATGAGGTGACGATTTTTGTGTAAACCTCGGATTGATTTTTGGAGAGCAGGCTTTCTTTGAAAAAAACAATTTTTTCGTTGGTATAAGAAAGGATCTTATCGATGTAAGCCTTTTCCAGTACCTGTCGATAAAGCCGGACGAACTCCTGCTGCTGAGCGGGACTCAATTTGCCCCAGTTCCGCGCCAGCGTCCGTCTGGCCAGTTCGACTTCATCGAACATCTGTCCATAGATAACCCGGAGCTTTTCTTTTTTTATCTCTTCCTTGATATTTTTTTCGCGCAATATCTCGAGAACCTGGTTGACATTCGTTTCGATGGTGTTGAGCGGCGGACCGGCATCGGAGGGAAGGGTAAAAAGAAAGAGGATGAAGGTGCTCAATAAAACGAATAGTTTGATCATGGTTTGCCTTTCCCAATCTGGTTGTTTTCCTCCGGGTTCTTGACTCCTCCGAAGACATACTTGCCGATGATATCCCCAATGTCCACGACCGGCTGCGTTTCGATAATGGTTCCCCCGGGGTTAAGGGGTTTTTCCGCGCCCCCCGGGTCGATATTGATATACTTGTCACCAATCAGCCCTTCGGTTTTAATGGTCGCAATGGCATCGCCGTAGACTGCGACGCCTTTCTTGACCCCCATTTCCACCAGCGCCATCTGGGCTTTCTGATCCAAGGTGATTCGGTCAACCCGCCCGATCTCGATACCCATCATATCCACGGGGCTACCGACCCGCAGGCCGTTCACGTTGCTGAATTTAGCGTAAAGGGGGTAGGTTTTTTGGCCCAGGAAGGAGACGTGCCCCAGCTTTACGGTCATATAGGCGATACAGACCAGCCCGATAACCACAAAGAGGCCGGCCATGGTTTCCATGGCATACTTTTTCACTGGCTTATTCCTCCCCGGGGCACTTGAACCGGCCTATTTCTCTTTGCCGGTTCTTGGCCGACTCTATAAGGGTTTCCATTTCCACATCGGGCCGGCCCTGCACAAACCCGCAGCGGATCATGAATTCGGCGTGGGACTCCGAAGGCGGCTGCCGGTAGGCTTCGGCCCAGATTTCTCGAACCCCCTGTTTCTGGAAATCCTCGATAAATTCTCTCAGAAGAGCCTCGGTTTCCTCCAGGTCGCAAAGGGGGACCACGGCCACGATTTCATTCTGGTGGAGGCGGGTGGAAAATCCTCCGATGGCCCCGAAGTGTTTATTGATAAAAGCCCCCAGGGACCGTATGGCCCCCTGACAGGCTTCATGGCCTAAACCATTGATGATGTCTTCCAGCTTCTCCAGGGTAAACACCCCGATACAGTACGTGTCTTCCAAGGACCGGCGTTTCAACTGGGTATGATACAGAGCCTTAAACTGCCGCTTTGAATACAGGCCGGTCAGTTCCTCCTGCAGCCCTTCGAGGCTGTGGATGACTTCCTCTTTAAAAGGGTGTTCGAAACTTTCCAATTCCTCGGGAGTCCCCTGAAAAACAACGGTCCGATTGTACAGAGCGAGAATGCGATTGGAGATGAAATAGACGTTGGGAATCTCGTGGCTGACCAGGACGGCGGTAAAGTTGAATTTCCGCTGGTACTCGGCAATCATGCTCAGGATCGCATTTTTGCGGACCGGGTCCTGACCGGTGGTGGGTTCGTCAAAGAGGACGACGCGAGGGTCGGTTACCAAGGCCCTGGCCAGGGCGGCCCGCTTTTGCATACCGCCGGAAAGTTCCGAAGGGTACTTATGGACCCCGTCTCCAAGTTCGGTCTGTTCGATTCTGGCCATGACCCGCCGGTGGATTTCGGCTTTTCCCAGGTTCGTCGTTTCCCGGAGCGGAAGGGCGATGTTTTCATAGACGGTCATCGAATCGAAAAGGGCGTTGTCCTGGAACATGTAACTGATCTGGGCCAGTTGAGCGGCTTTTTCTTTCTTGGTCATCTGGTCAAGGGGCTTGCCCCGAAAAAAAATGGTCCCTTCATCGGGTTGGATCAGCCCGATGAAGTGCTTGAGGAGCACGCTTTTGCCGGCCCCGCTGAGGCCGATGATCGTCGTCACTTCTCCCTCATAGATCTTCAGGTTTACCCGGTCAAGGACCATTCGTAAATCGAAGCGTTTGCAGACGTCTTTAAATTCAATCAAAGGATTGTCCATGGGCCTCCTAAATCAGGAGCGAAGTCACCACGTAATCGGCCACCAGGATGAGCACGCAGGAAAACACCACCGCCGAGGTGGTTGAGAAACCGACGGCCTTGGCCCCATGGCTATCCCGGCGCAGGTGAGCGAAATATCCCTGGTAGCAGCAAATAGTGGAGACGATCACGGCAAAAACCATGGCCTTGATAAACCCATCGGTGACATCCTTCCAATTCACGCTGGCCTGAACGCGGTAGAAGTAGGTGCCGCTGTTTACCCCGAGAATCATTACGCCAGTGATATAACCGCCCAGGATGCCGATGAGGTCGAATATGGCGGTGAGAAGGGGAAAGCTGATCACCGAAGCGGTAATCCTCGGGCTGACGAGATACTTGACCGGATCGATGCCCATGGTTCCCAGGGCGTCGATCTGCTCGGAAATCCGCTGGATGCCGATTTCGGCGGTAATGGCCGAACCGGCCCTGGCCGTGATCATAATCGCCGTACGAACCGGTCCTAACTCCCTGATCAGGGAGAGGGCGACCAGTGTGCCGAGCGATCCCTGGGCGCCGAATTTGACCAAGGCGTGGAAAGATTGAAGGCTTAAAACCATACCCGTGAACAAGCCGACCAGAAGGATGATCAATGTGGACGAGGCCCCGATGTCATAGACCTGCTGGAAGATCTTGGGAAGCTGCTTGGGCCGGAAGATCATCCCCAGGGCCAATAAGAGGAAAATGGCCCCGGCGCCCACATTGTTGACCCAGCGGATCGCTCCTCGGCCGATAACCATAAAGGGCCGGGTCAATAAAGGTCGGCGGGATTGTTCGCCGTCGCTCTCGAAAATACCGAGTCCGTGTCCGCTTTCCGTATGGCGTTGTTCAAAGACCATATTTTCATGATCCGTGGCGCCCGGCAGGGGCATGAGGGTTTATTAAGAATTTTTCTGAAATAATAACAGATTAAAATAAGCCGGCAGAGAGGTCAATAAAGTCAAACCCGTATTTTTTGAAAAATTAACAGTATATTCCGCATAGGAAAATGCTTTATTCGAATGGTTCCCTAACCTCGAAGGCAAAGATTGGAACAGAACCATTGTGGACTACCGAATGGTCTTAACCGAGAACGGTGGAGATTCTACCGCCGGCGCCTCTGAAGTTTTTCTTGACATATTACGCGAAGCGTAATAGCATGCAAGATATGATTAAGTCTTTTGCTTGCCGAGACACGGAGGCTTTATTCAATGATCGCCAAGTTCGTCGTTTTCAGGCGATAGAACGTCAGTCAAGAAAACGACTGATGGTCTTGCATGCCGCCCCAAATCTCGAAGCCTTAAGACTTAACCCTGGCAACAAATTTCACGCCTTAAGAGGAAATAGAAAAGGCCAATGGGCCATCAGCATCAATGACCAATGGCGGGTTTGTTTTGAATGGCGTGATGGAAACGCCTACCAGGTTCAAATTATTGATTATCACTGAGGTATTATTAGATGGGAAACAACAACATGCTGCCACCTATCCCCCCCGGTGAAATTTTACGGGAAGACTTTATGGATTCTGTCGGACTCAGCATTAACCAATTGGCCAGGAATATTGGGGTACCCCCAAACAGGATCAGCGAAATCGTTAATGGGAAGCGGGCTATTACCGCCGATACGGCCCTCCGGCTACAACGCTATTTTGGAGTCGAGGCTCAGTTTTGGCTCAATCTCCAGTCCGAGTTTGATCTTAGAATCGCTAAACGTCAAAAATGGCTGGACATTGAGCGGCGCATAACTCCGATTAAATATAAGGCCAAAGAACCGTTAGAAAACGCGATACCGGCCTAAATTTTAAAATGAATCTGAACCTTAATTGGATAATTGGGGTCAAACCTTGATTTGTGATTAATGCTTGACAAAGCCTGATACAAGATTTCTAAAGCAACTGCCAAAGGTATTTTTACAAATAAAAAAGAATCGCTACGGCGATTCTTAAAAAACATTCCCCGGTGCGGTGAAGAGGATGGTCGGGAAAGGGAGACCAGATGACTAAGAAGACGCTGGCCATGATGATGGAGTGGCTTCGGCCCGTCGGTATAGGACTGGCCATTTTTTTGGCTTACTATTTCGGCCAGGATGCCGTGGCACGATTTCATATTCTGGGGCCGTTCGTAGTCATGCTCATGTCAGGCACTGTTGCCTTCGAATCGTTGATATTGGGAGAAGTGGCTTCGGAGAAAATCGGCTATGCCCCCCACCGGGCTTATCAAATTCAATCCGGTCTGGCTAATGCGGCCACGGCCCTCACGGGTTTCCTCGTTTATGTGTTGGATTGGGGGCGGTATGCGGAGGCGACCATCGTGACGGCCATGTTGATGTTTTTTACTTTCTCGGCTGCAAATCATGTCGCCACGGCCGTCAGGGAACAGAACCTGAAACCCGTCAATTTACTCCGTCCGGTCATGGCTTTGTTATTGATCGGTTTTCTGCTTCCCCCGATGATCAAAGCGCTGACTCAGTAAAGCATAATAAAATCAAGGAGGGATTATGGGCGAGGTGGTGCATACTTCACGGATCAAGATCGTCAGGGAAACAGGACCGACCCGGCGGGCCATGATTGAGGGATTTTCAGAGCCGGTCTACTACGGCGTTCACGGGGGGATTAAGAAGTTTTATAGGGTCGAGCCTGAAAAGGAGCATGCGGCCACCCTCGATCATATCGTGGCCGCCACGGCCGGGTGAATGATGGGAACACTGGCCACGATGCTGGCCGGAAAAAAGATCCCAACCCCCGAGCACCTGTATTGGGCCGAAGTGGAAGGGGATATTGAGAACGTCAACGGCGTCCTGAAAATTACCAC
>JACRBX010000348.1 GCA_016219225.1 Deltaproteobacteria bacterium | reverse complement strand
GGGCCACCATAACCGTGGGCGAAGGCAGGACGCACTGCAGAGCATTTTCCATGGGCTGCCCTTCGTCCCAGACCAGGAGATCCTGGGTCCCTCCGCCGATATCCAGGGCCAGGAGACTTTGGCCGTTAATAGTTGACTTTGGAGAATGATTCATGGGGTTTCCTTAACGTTCCAGGGGAAGGATCAGGGACGGCACGGTGGCCTTTTCCTTAAAGCGATCGGCCATCCCGGGTGAACCCACCGGTCCGCCCACATGCATGGGAATGGCTAATTTGGGATTAATGGCCCCGGCGGCCTCCACCGCTTCCTCGGCGGTCATGACGTAGATTCCGCTTACCGGCAGCAGGGCCACATCCGGCGACAACCCCTTCATTTCCGGGATGAAGTCCGTATCGCCGGCATGATAGATGCGGAGCCCCTTAACGGTTATAATAAAACCCACGTATCCGGATTCCCTGGGATGGAAGGGGACCCCCGGACTACGGAATTTATTGATATTATAGGCCGGAATGGCCTTAATGGGAATACCTTTGATCGTTAAGGCATCCCCTGGTTTGATGATTTTGATCTGGCCGGAGAGCTTAGCCGCAGCCTGGGCCACGGTAATAATGATGGTTTCGGTCTTTTGGATCTTGGCAACGTCTTCCGGAGAGCAATGATCCCCGTGATCATGGGTAATAAAGATCAGGTCGGCCTTGGGACCTTCCTTGATCTGAAAGGGATCGATATAAATCATCAGGCCATCGGCCTCGATACGGAAGCTGTCATGGCCCAGCCAACGGAGGCCGGAGGTCATTTTTTTGAGATCCATCTCTCCGGGTTGTTTCGGCGAAGCCCAGGCGTTTCCGATCAAACTAAGTCCAATCAGCAAGATGGAACAAATAAGAGTTACCCCTCTGGCGGTCATAGTCCGTTCCTCCTTTTTTAAAAAGATAATTATTTGATAAGACTTTGCTTTTTAAAGAATATAAAACAAGTCCCATGAGGGGTCAAGGGGAAAAAGCATCGGGGTAGTGTCCGGACACTACCAAGCATCGTAATTTTTTTTTGACGCCCCTGTGAAAGGTGACTATAGTAGCTCTATTGATTGAAAAAGGAGGAACAGAAGATGGAAGAACAGCAGGAGGCATTTGTGGTACCCCTGGAGAGTGTGCCGAAGAAGGTCGTTGAAGCCGGTCCCGGTATCTTTATTCAGGTCCTGATCGGTCCGGATAAGGCCCCGAATTTCGCCATGAGATGTTTTACCGTTGAACCCGGCAGCCGAATAGCCAATCATACCAATCTGGTGGAGCATGAACAGTATATATTGGAAGGCCGGGCCGAGATCGGGGTGGGAGATAAAGTGCATGCAGTGAAACAGGATGATGTTGTTTTCATTCCGGCCGGGGTGCCCCACTGGTACCGGACCGTCGGGGATGTTGCCTTCAGATTTCTATGCCTGGTGCCGAATAGGCAGGATACGCTCACCTTCATCGCGGGAGATTAAAGGAGGCCTCCCCCAGCGGCAATCCTAAAATGAAATGAGAATCGAGGATCACCTATGACCACCCGAAAGACCATCGAAATCGAAGATCAATGCACGCCGCCCTTTTTTAAAAAGATTCCCGTATCCATCGAACGGGGGGAAGGGGTCTATGTCTGGGACGAGGAGGGAAACAGATATCTGGATTTCACGGCCGGGTGGGGGGTCACCTGTCTGGGCCATGCCCACCCGGTTATCACCCAGGTCCTCCAGGAACAAAGTAAGAAAATTATCCAGAATCCGAATTCCGGACTGACCTATTCGCCGGTGCGAGCCCGCCTGTTATCTTTGATGCGCCGGATATTGCCCCCCAATCTGACGCGGATTTTCTTTTCCAACAGCGGGGCCGAGGCCAACGATGCGGCCATTAAACTGGCCCGTAAAGCGACCGGAAGAATGGATGTGGTCTCCACCCATCAGAGTTTTCATGGACGGACCATCAGCACGGCCTCAGCCACCGGACAGGCCAAACACCGGGAGAAGTTCAATCCCTTGATGCCGAACTATCGATTTATCTCTTTTGACGACTTAACGGCCGTGGAGCAGGTCCTTGATAATAATGTGGCGGCCGTTATTCTGGAACCTATCCAGGGGGAGGGAGGGGTCCAGGTTCCCTCGGAAAATTATCTCAAAGAGGTCGGCCGGTTGTGCAAGCAGAACGGCAGTCTGCTCATTATCGACGAGGTTCAGACCGGCTTTTGCCGTTGCGGCCCTATGTTTGTCGTCGGGCATTTAGGGGTGGAAGCGGACTTTTTGACCATGGCCAAAGGTATTGCCGGCGGTTTCCCCTTCGGGGCCTTTGCCATGACGGAGGTGGTTGCCGGGCGTCTGGAACCGGGTGACCATGGGGGGACTTATTGCGGCAACCCTCTCGGCTGCGCCGTCGCCTGCGGGGTGATTCAAACCCTGCTCAATGACAATATCTCCGGCCATGTGGAGGCCATGGGCCATCTGGCCCTGAGGCGGCTGTCCGAGTGGAAACGGGACTATCCGGAGGGGATCATTGATGTCCGTGGTAAGGGTCTGCTTTTGGCCATTGAGTTCTGCAATGAAGAGACGGCCACCCGGATCAGCGAAGCCTGTTTGGCCGACGGCCTTTTTATCCGACAAACTCAGGGCACCATGATCCGGATCTTTCCGGCCTTAAATATCAAAGACCGGGAGATGGAAGAAGGGTTGTCCATAATCCAAAAGGCTATCGAAAAGATATTCTGATACTTTTTTGTATACCCATCGGTATTAAAAGTAAACCCAAGGACCTGGGAGGCGGAACTGGGGGAGCGGAAAAGATGGGCTCTAAGGAGGACTTCTTAAAAGAAGTTATACAGAAAACTTTAAAATAACCTATGCGAAAGAAACTGACCACACCCATGATTGAAGCAATCGACCACATTGTTCTGACGGTTAAGGACATCAATGCAACTTGTGCATTCTATGCTCAGGTGCTCGGAATGCGAGTTACGACCTTTGGTGGTGGTAGAAAGGCACAATCGTTAGGCGCACAGAAGATCAATCTGCATCAGTACGGGTAAGAATTCGAACCAAAAGCGAAGAAACCTACTCCGGGGTCCGCTGATCTGTGTTTTATCACGGCGGTACCCGTTTCGGAGATGATCCAGCATCTCGGTGTGAACGGTGTTGAATTACTGGAAGGTCCTGTTCAGCGAACCGGGGCAATGGAGGCAATTACTTCCGTTTACTTCCGTGATCCGGACGGAAATCTTATCGAGGTCTCGAATTATGAAAGCGAATAACACTACGCTCCAGCCGACATCAGACCGCTACGGAGCCTTCCTCGGCTGAGCTTTGCGTTGGGCTGATAGCGACTTATGCAATTGCTATATTGGAAGGAGACAAATTCATGTTCAGGGAAATTAGAAGAAAAGAAAAACAATTAACTATTGAAGAATGCCAGGATATATTAACAAAAGCAGAATATGGAACACTTGCCACAATGGGTGCTGATGGATACCCATATGCAGTTTCTGTAAATTATGTTTTTCACAATGGAAATATCTATTTTCATTGTGCCACAGTTGGGCACAAACTCGATAACATCGACAATTGCTCTAATGTGTCTTTTAATATCGTGACAGATGTTTGGGTCGTTCCTCTGATACCTGAGGATATTAATGAATTTGGCTTAAGATTTAATGGCTTCGACACAAATTTTAACAGTGTTATTATCTTCGGAAAAGCCAAAGAGGTTATTGATAGAGAAAAAATGGATGGACTAGTTGCCTTTTTGAAAAAGTTCTTAAATGTAAATGAGTACAACCAGTATAAAGAGGAAGGAATCAAATATATCGAACAATCATTGAAAAAGACAAAATTAATCAAGATCGAAATCGAGCACATGACAGGCAAAAGAGGAATACGTAAAAATAGGGAGTTACAAGGAAGACAGCACTAATAGGGTAAAAGTTCGAAGTGGGAAGGACAGGGAAGTGGATTAGACGCTGATTGTAAAAGGGGACGTTCGTGCAGAGATTGCTTGACAATTTAAGAACAATCAGGTAGTAAAAAGCTATGCCCAGATTAGCCAGATTAGACGCCCCGGGGGTTTTGCACCATGTCATGGGACGGGGGATCGAAAAGCGGAAAATATTCTTAAGCGATGAAGATCGCGAAGATTTCGTTTCCCGGCTGGCTGACCTTGCCAGTAATCAGGCCATGAAAATTTATGCCTGGGCTCTCCTTCCTAATCATTTCCATCTCCTCTGTAAAACCCAAAATAGACCTTTAGCCTCGAGCATGCGGAAATTGTTGACCGGATACGTGGTCAATTTTAATCGGCGTCATAAAAGGCAGGGACATTTGTTCCAGAATCGTTATAAATCAATCGTTTGTCAGGAAGAAATTTATTTAAGGGAGCTGGTTCGCTATATTCACTTGAATTTACTGCGGGCGGGTTTAGTGAAGGATCTGCAAGAGCTGAATCGATCTCCCTGGTCAGGGCATATCGCTTTGATTGGGAAAACGAAAAGAGAATGGCAGGATACGGAATATGTCTTGTCCTTTTTTGGAGAGGGCCGGAAAGGGATAAAGAAGTACTTGGAGTTTATCCGGGAAGGCATTTCTCTTGGACGGAGGCCCGAACTGGTTGGAGGTGGGCTCATAAGAAGCTTAGGGGGATGGTCAGCGGTTTTGGCCTTGAGGGGGCAGGGGGCGAAACAGGAAGCCGACGCGAGAATACTGGGAGACGGGGATTTCGTCCAAGGGGTTTTATCCGAGATGGATGAGTTTGCTAAAGAGAATTTACGACTTCTGCGTCCCATAAAGGATTTGTCGGTTTTGGCGCAAAAAATTTGTGACCTTAACCAAGTGACTTTGGAGGAGATACGGTCGGGAAGTCGGAGGCCGGCAGTGGTAAAAGCACGCGGGGAGTTGTCCCAAGTCGGAGTGCAACTTTGGGGATTTTCCGGGGCGGAGATCGCCCGGTATCTTGGAGTAACGAATTCGTGCGTTACTCGGGCGGTTTCATCGGGGGGAAAGTTGTCAGATTTAAAAGAACGTTATGGTTGAGCGGATGGGTTTCCTCTAAGCACACTCTGCACGAACGTCCCCTTCGTCCTCCGACTCTGCACGAACGTCCCCTTCGTCCTCCTAACGTCCCCCTCGTCCTCGTCCCCCTCGTCCTCCTTTTCCCATGAATGGTAAACCGCACGATCAGTTGGAGATAAAAGGGATATATTATGCCACGTATAAGCTTCTTCCTCGGTATTGCTATCTATATGTATTACAAGGAGCATACCCCTCCTCATTTTCACGCTGAATATGGCGACTTTGAGGTGACCATAGAAATAGAATCAGGAATTGTCTCTGGGCGCTTCCCAAGAAGGGCATTGAACATTGTCCTGGAGTGGAGTATGTTGCATAAAGAAGAATTATTGAAGGATTGGGACCTTGCATCAATGAAACTGCCCCTTAACCAAATTGATCCATTGGAGTAACTTTATGATACCACATGTAATAGAAGCCAAATACGTCAATGACTACAAAGTCTGGCTAAGATTTAATGATGGCCTTTCGGGCGAAATCGATCTTTCTAATGAACTTGATGGCCCAATTTTTGAGCCTCTTAAAGACAAAGCCTATTTTACTCAATTTTCTGTTCGCTACAATACGATTTCCTGGGAAAATGGCGCTGACTTTGCTCCTGAATTTCTTTGGGAAAAAATCAGCCAACAACAAACTCCAGTGGACTGGCAAAAGGCCGCCAGACGCTGAGTTTCATTGTTCGGTAAAAAAGTAAAACGCCATGATTTCCAACGTACTTTTTGATTTAGACGGTACTTTAACCGATCCAAAAGAAGGGATAACCCGTTGCATTCAATTCTCCCTTGAACGGCTTGGGATGGAAGCACCGCCGGCTGATGATCTTTTATGGTGCATTGGCCCACCCTTGAGAGATTCCTTCGCCTATCTACTGAAAAGCACCGACAAGGGTTTATTGGATTTGGCATTGCTCCATTACAGGGAAAGATTCTCGGAAATTGGGGTATACGAAAACTTTGTTTATCCGGGCATCATCCCAGCTCTTCAGCAAATTCGTTCATCCGGTTATCAGGTGTACCTGGCTACTTCCAAACCGACAGTGTTTGCCACTCGGATTCTCGACCATTTCAGCCTGACCCAGTTTTTCCATGGAATCCATGGCAGCGAGACAGATGGTCGCTTATCTGATAAAGGTGACCTTGTGTCCTACATTCTAAAAACCTGGGCTCTCGATCCCAGGTCGTCACTTATTGTGGGAGACCGATTGCATGATGTTATTGGAGGGAGAAGAAACGGAACCATGACCGCAACCGTGACATATGGTTATGGAACCCGAGATGAAATTGATGAAGCGGGACCGGATTTTATTTTTGAGTCTCCGTCTGAGATGGCGTCTTTTCTTCAAAATAAACGGCCACCGAAAGACGCTGACGGGCACGCTGACGGGGTCGGGCCACGAGAACTATTTGATATGATGAAAGGTATTGAAAGCTTTACCCCCTAAAAATGGTCTATATTGCGTTTTTTGAGGGCAAAAAGGTGGCTTTACGAAAAAACGTATGACAAGACTTGTTAGCCGGAGAAATAGGAATGTAAAGCTTGACAAAATACGCCAATGGCGTATAGTTAAATTATGATTTTCATCGAGACATCCATTTTTACTAAGGAAATTATCTGGTTGATATCATACGATAATTATCGGATGCTCCAGTCTGCATTAATGCTCCGGCCAGATGCCGGAAATTTGATTAGGGGAAGTGGAGGTTTACGGAAAATTCGATGGAATCTTCCTGGTACAGGAAAAAGGGGGGCATTACGAGTCATTTACTACTGGAATCCACCTGACAACATTTTTATGCTCTTTCCATACGGAAAGACTGAACAAGAAGATTTAACGCCGGATCAGATCAAGCTGCTCCGTGGAATGGTCAAGGAGTTATTATCATGAAAAGTGAGCATTTTGATAAGCTGGTTGCCAGCATTAAGGAAGCCGGGGAGATTAAGGCTGGGCGCAAGGCGCCAAGCCGTGTGTACGAAATCAAGCCTCCTGAAATCAAGAATGTACGAGAAAAACTTAATGTTTCTCAAAATGATTTCGCACTGATGATTGGAGTTAGTGTCCGTACTTTACAGAATTGGGAGCAGGGCAGAAGAAAACCGGAAGGCCCGGCTAAGGCATTGTTGCGAATCGCATCAAGGGATCCCAATGCAGTCCTTGATGCTTTGCATGCCGAATAGAAGGCCAACAAGCGGAATGAAAACAGGCGTTCTGTACTCAGACAGCCTCGTTGTGCTCACCGAAGACCGTATCCTTTTCGAACACTACTACTTTCCCATCGGGGGAAGAAAGGTCGTGCTTTTGGCCGACATTGAACGGATCACGGTTGAGCCCCCGACGCTGTGGAACGGGAAGTGGAGGCTACATGGAACGGGAAACTTCAAGACCTGGTTTCCCCAGGACTACAAGCGACCGAAACGAGACAGAATCTTCTTTGCCACTCTTAGAAGCCAAGGGGTCAACATCGGTTTTACCGTAGAGAACGGAGATCAAATGGAGAAGATACTCAGGGATAAGAACCTGATAAAAATCGGATGACCACCGAATAAGAGGCTGCACCTGACGCGGAGGAATATCGGGAAAGATCCGAGAAGGCTGCACCTGTCCCACATCCCGATCAGCTTTCCAGACGTACCGGTATTTTTTCCACTTTGGCCAGGTCCTTTTCATAGAAGAAAGAACCAAGGTAAAAAAAGAGGCCGGCTAATAAGGGGAAAAAGGAAACGATCAAAAGGGCTGTTCTAATATTATATTGATCTGAGAAAAATCCCGTAACAATAGGTCCCAGGGAACTGCCCAATAAATTCATGGCGATGACACAAATACTGTAAGAAACAGCCCGCAATCCCGGATGAACCACATCCTGAGTCACGGCAATGGCCGAGGAGGCAAAAGCAATGGCCGTAACCCCTCCCATCAGAAACAGACCGTATTGAATCTTCCCGGAAAACAAACCAAAAGCCAAAATAAAAATAAGGGCCGTGACCGTGGAGGAAAGGGCACCGAACAGCAAACGGGCATTGCCCCTTTTTTTGAGCCATTTATCGGCCAGATAGCCGCCAAGCGGGGACCCGATGATGGCCATGAGCAGGACCAGACTGCCTTTAACCGAGGCCTTTTCCATGGGGAGATTTTCGAAGCGGTGGAGGTAGGTCGGCAGCCAGCTTAAGAGGGAGGTCGTTAAGAAGGTGTTTCCGGCAAAGCCGACATAGGTTAGAAGAAGGGAAGGGGTCCGGGAAAATTCCCGGATAATATCCATAGTCCCCAGCCTGAGGGGGGCCGGGCCATCGGTGCCGGTATCTTGAGATTTAACCAATTCTACGGTTTTATAATCCCGGACGAAAAAGAAAAGTAAAGCGATAATCAGACCCGGTAAGGCCACCAATCCGAAAGCCTGTCTCCAGCCGTAACGGGCGGCAATATAACCGCCCAGGGCTACGCCTATGGCACTGCCCAGCGGTATGGAAATATTCCAGAGGCCGACCAGCATGGCCCGTTTTTTTTCGGGGAACAAGGCCGAAATCATAGCCGTTCCCCCGGGGGCATAACCGGCTTCACCGAGCCCTATGGCCGAGCGGGCGATAAAGAGATGGGTGAAGTTATTGGCAAAGGCGCAGGAGGCGGTGGCGATACTCCACAAGACCGCCATGATACCGATGCTTTTTTTTCGGCTCCAGCGGTCAATGATTATCGAAACCGGAAAAGAAAAAAGGACAATGGACCAGTAAACCGTGGAAACCAGCAGACCGCATTGGGTATCGGTCAGCCCCCAATCCTTTTGTAAATAAGGAAAGAGCGAAACCACCACCATGCGATCGATATAGTCGAACATATACAAAAGAAAGAGGAGGGAAAAGATGTAATAGGAATTGGCTTTGGAAAGCAAGTAGCCGTCAGATGGACCGTTGCTGTTTGACATAATCTCTCCTCAAAAAGAAGGCGCCAGGCGCAAGGCACAAGGCGCAGGGTTTAAGGCAAAAGGCAGTTGGATTCGACTTTTACCGGAATGACCTCAAAAGATCTCAAACACGTCATTTTTACCTTGCAGCTTGCGCCTTGTGCCTCGCGCCTCTCTTTTATGCCTTATATCCCCCCAGATTAGCCAGGGCTACACTGCCCGGACTGATGGTCGTTGGATCGGTCAGAACGTTGATGCAGGTTGTCTGCCCCGAGGCAAAAGCCTCTTCCAGGGCCGGTCGGATATCTTCCGGCTTTTCCACCAGCATCCCTTTGCCTCCCAGGGCCTCGACCATTTTATGGTAATCAACCCGGCCGATGTAGGTTCCTATCGGAATGGCATGGCCTATTTTCAGTTCCTGACTGTGGCGGATCATCCCCCAGCCCAGATCATTGCTGATCACCACTACGATGGGCAGATTTTTGCGTATAGCGGTTTCAAACTCCATAAAATTGAAGCCTACCGAGCCGTCGCCGGTTATCAGGCAGACCCGTTTTCGGGGATGAAGAAACTTGGCGGCATTGGCATAGGGGAGCCCCACACCCAGACAGCCGTAAAGACCGGAATCCAGATAATGGCCGGATTGCCGAATCGTCCGGGTCATGCC
>JACRBX010000347.1 GCA_016219225.1 Deltaproteobacteria bacterium | reverse complement strand
CTGGCTGGATTCCCGCCTGCACCCTCCGGGGTGTAGGACTCTACGGGACGGAATCGGGAATGACGAGTTTTTACATAGGCATCAAGAATGTGCTTTCGATGATTTTTAAGAGGTTATTAAAGGTCGATTCCCATTTTTCGGGCAAGCTTTTTAAGCAGATTGGCTTCAGGCACTGCCAGAGGGGAAATGATATCCACTTTGCCGACCACCTCATTATCGACCTTAATGACCAGGTCACCGAGTTTCTGACCCAGCTTGATCTCCCCTGGTACCTTCCCCGGTACCAGGGGTTCCCTGGTGACGGTCCCTTTATTATCAAGAGGGACTGAATAGGATAAATTCGCCCCGGCCACCCCTTTGATCTTTCCGATTTCACCATCCGGCAGGAGAATATCCCTATCGATTACCGCTCCTTTTTTTACCAGGTCCATCCTTTTATATTGGGAGAAGGCCTTTTTTAATTTTTCCAGGGCAATATTGTCCCTGGTTCTGGCCCGGTCGCTTCCCAGGACCACAACGATGATTCTTAAATCCGATTTGGCGGCCGTGACCACCACATTAAACCCGGTTTCACGGTAATAACCGGTTTTCAACCCGTCTACTTCCGGCATCCTGAAAAGGAGTTTGTTGTGATTATTCATGACCAGTTGCCCGTTTCTGAACCCTTCCGTTTTGATGGAAGTCCATTCCAGAATTTTCGGATATTTTAAAAGTGCCCGGGCCAGGAGGGCCAAATCGTTACAAGAGCTGAGGTCCTCCGAATCTCCCTTGGAAGGCGGGAGTCCATGGACGGAATGGAATTCCGTATCGGCCATATTCAAGGCCTTGGCCTTCTGATTCATCAATTGAACAAAGGCATCCTTGGACCCGGCCAGATGTTCGGCAATGGCATAGGCGGCATCATTGGCCGAGGCCACCATGAGGGCTTTCATCATTTCTTCCAGGGTAAAGCTTTCGCCTTCTTTCAGGTAAACCTGGCTTCCCCCCATCTTGGAACCTTCCCTGGAGACGGGGATGGGATCCGATAATTTCACTTCATCCTTAGCCAGCTTTTCCAGCACGATATAAGCCACCATGAGCTTGACCACACTGGCCGGAGGGCGCTTGATGTGGCTATTCTCCTCCTCAAGGATTTTGCCGTTTCTGGCATCCATCACCAAAAAGGCCTTATAGGGGGTCTCCGGGACTGCCGCGGCCTTGACTGCTTTGGTCTGGGAGGCGGTTTTTTTTGCTGTCCTGATTTTTTTGGGTGGTACTGAGCGGCTGTGGGCCAGGCCCGCTGCAAATAAAATGATCAATCCGATGACAATCCATTTTTTCACCATTTATTGGCTCCCGTTAATATTGAATCGATAATTAGTTATTGATTGACGGACTCGAAAATTTTCCGGTAGTACGATTCCGAGAGATATATAGCCGCCAGGGGATTATGGCCGGTCACCCGGTCCTTGACGGCCAGGACGGTGGTCGGGGCCTGGGCATATTTGAAAAACAGGGAATCGTGGCCGACGCATAGTCCCAAAAGGACATTAAATTCCGTTGCACTTTCATTCAGAAGCCTGGCCTGATAGACGGGGTTGCACATGGCCTCCTCCGTGCCCTGATAGATTTTTTCCTCTTCCTTGATCCCGATTTTTTCCTTGAGGGTTCGGCCGGCTTTGCAGGCCACTGATACCATCTCAAATCCCTGGGCCTTGAAAACCTTTTCCACCATCCTGGCCTCCTGGGCCAGACCAATGCAAAAGGCCAACCCCAGACGCTGGTAGCCCATCTTCCGGGCAAATTCGCAGATTTCCACGAGCCGGGTCTTGGTGGGCTGCATGACATAGGGCCGTTGATGCCGGTTGGCATAACATTCACTTTCCTGGATGGAGGCCTGACGGGCAAACTCTTTGGTTCGAGGGTCTTCGTATTCCCGGTTGGCCTCGCGCAGCACCTCTTTCTTTACCAGGGTTGGGCAGCCTTTGGCGCCGATTCCTTTGGAAGAAAAGCAGATTTTTTGGGGGACGGCCGTTTCACAGGAAGCACAGGAAGGAAAGGCGTTGATTTTCTTTTTCGGCATAAGTTCCTCCTTATTTTTCCAAAGCAAGCTCTATTTCCCGGCGGACCAGACCTTCACTTTTAGGTAAGGCATCGTTCAGGGCCTTTTTAGCCGACGGGCCGCCGATGCGGCCCAAGGCCCAGGCAATCATGCCCAGGACCCGTTCGTCTGTATTTTCCTGAAAGGCCTTAGCCAGCTCCGGGATATATTGTTGGTCCAAGGTGTTTCCCATGGCCCGGGCCACATTCATCTTCCAGCGCCAGAGATCTTTCTCGGACATATAAAACATGTGGGGAAAGATGCGCGTGTTGAAATATTGGGGGTCCATGTGCAGTAACCTGGCGAGTTTAAAATCATCGACCATGGGCGTGACATTTGGATTCACCGGCAGTTCTTTGGCCAGCCAGGGGGCGTTACGGGGACAGACATTCTGGCAGCGATCACAGCCGTAAACCCATAAACCCATGGGTTCCCGCAGTTCCAGGGGGGTCAGGCCCTGGCCGTAATAGGTGAGGAAGGAAATACATTTCCGGGGATCAATGTGACGGGGGCCTTTCAAGGCACCGGTCGGGCAGGCGGTCAGGCAGGCGTTCCGGCACCAATCCGGGCAGCCGATTTCCATGGAAGACTCATCCGGGGCAAATTCCCGGTCCACCACCACGGTAATCGGTAAGACCCAGGAACCCTGTCCGGCCACCTGATTGGAATAAAAAAGGCAATTCTTCCCAAAGGTCCCCAGGCCGGCCCGGGCCGCCGCGATCCGGTGGGGCAGGTAAAAGGGCACCTTGGACTCGATCCCGTTTTCGGTCAGAAAAGAACGAAAGGCCTTGACCCGTTTAGCCAGGCGGTCTTTGGTGACCCGGTCGTCATCCAGATAACAGCGACCGAAATGTTGTTCCAGGGATTTGGGAAAGGCCTGGTGAAAATAGACTTCCATGAGGACAATAATAGTCTTGGCCTGGGGCAGGATTTTTTTGGGGTCCGTGCCGGTCATCAGGTCCAGCCCCATTTTAAAGGCCCATTCATAGGCCTCGTAGCGCTCCCGTAGAATTTCTTTTTGAGTTTCAAAAGGATCGGCCGTGGTAAAACCGATATCCCCGAAACCCAATTCATAAGCCTTTTCGATTACTTGATTTTTGCTGATCATTCAGCGATCCCTCCAAGATCACATTTGCAGGTATCTTATCAGACTACTCAAGGAAAGAAGGAGATGTCAAGGAGTTTCGATTCTGCAGCTTGCTTCGGGAAGATTAAATTTTATAAATTTTTTTATCGGGTGGTCTTTGCTTTACGCAGACGGATGGAAAGAGGCGTCACTTCCACCTGTTCATCGTCATTAATATACTCCATGGCCTGCTCCAAGGTAAAACGACGGGGGGGGACTAAACGCAGGGCTTCATCGGCATTGGCGGCCCGGATGTTGGTCAGTTTTTTTTCCTTGGTGATGTTGACCCACAGGTCTTCCGGTCGGGAATTTTCACCAACGACCAGGCCGGGATAGACCGGATCCCCCGGGTTGACAAAGATGATGCCTCTGGGCTGGAGATGAAAAATGGCATAGGCCACGGCCTTGCCCGGCCGATCGGAAACCAGGACCCCATTGGGCCGGGACGGGATGGCCCCGGCATGAGGGGTGTGGCCGATGATCATGGTGTTGAAAAGCCCGGTGCCCCGGGTGTCGGTCAGAAACTGGCTGCGGAGGCCGATCAGCCCCCGGGAGGGGATTTCAAATTCCAGCCGCACCCGACCGGAGCCGTGGTTGATCATCTTGGTCATTTTTCCCCGCCGGGCGCTGAGTTTCTCGCTGACCACTCCGACATAGGTTTCCGGGATATCCACTACGGCCAGCTCCAAAGGTTCCATGAGCTTGCCGTCCATTTCACGGGTGATGATCTTGGGCTTGGAAAGAGAAATCTCAAAACCTTCCCGGCGCATCATCTCCACCAGCACGGCCAACTGCAGCTCACCCCGGGCGCTGACCTTAAAGGAATCCCGGTGTTCGGCCTGTTCAACGCCGATGCTGACATTATAGAGCAACTCTTTATCCAGCCTATCCTTGATATGGCGGGAGGTCAGGAGACGGCCTTCCTTCCCGGCCAAAGGAGAGGTGTTGACGGAAAAGACCATGGACAGGGTCGGCTCTTCCACGGTGATACTCGGCAAAGGCCGGGGATCTTCGGGATCGCCCAGGGTGTCGCCGATAAAGACATCGGGCACACCGGCCACGGCAGCGATATCCCCGGCCTCGATGAGATCCCGTTCCACCCGGTTGAGTCCTTCATAGGTATAAACCTGGCTGAGGATGGCCTTGGCGGTCATTTCCCCGCCCTTGAGCAGGGCCACCTCCTGCCTCTGTTTTAACTTACCGCTGACGATCTTACCCACGGCGATCCGGCCCACATAATCGCTGTAATCCAGGTTGGTCACCAGGAACTGCAAAGGGGCCTCCGGGTCGCAGGCCGGGGCCGGAATGGCTTCTAAAATGGCCTCAAAAAGGGGAGCGAGTCCCTGGCCCTTACCCTCGGGGTCGGTCAGGGCGATACCGGCCCGGGCATTGGTGTAAAGGACCGGAAAATCGAGCTGGTCTTCAGTAGCCTCCAGGTCGATAAACAGATCGTAGACCTCATCCAGGACTTCCTTGATCCGGCGGTCCGGCCGGTCAATTTTATTGATCACCACGATGGGAGGGAGCCGGCGCTCCAGGGCCTTGCCCAGGACGAATCGTGTTTGCGGTAGGGGGCCTTCGGTGGCATCCACCAAAAGCATGACCCCGTCCACCATGTTCAGAGTCCGTTCCACTTCTCCGCCGAAATCGGCATGGCCGGGGGTATCGACGATATTGATCTTGACCCCTTTATAGACGATGGCCGTATTCTTGGCCATGATGGTAATGCCCTTTTCCCGTTCCAGGTCCATACTGTCCATGACCCTTTCAACCACCTGCTGGTTTTCCCGGAAGACGCCACTCTGCCAGAGCATGGCATCCACCAGGGTAGTCTTGCCGTGGTCCACATGGGCAATAATGGCCAAATTGCGCAGATCTTGACGTATAGGCATACTATTGCTGTTCGATAATTACTTTTTCCATGATCACCTGGGAAAGAGGGCGATCGTTGGAATCCGTTGGACTGGAGGCAATGGTGTTGACCACCTCCTGGCCTTCCATGACCCGCCCGAAAATGGAATAGTTCGGGGGCAGGGCATAATCCGCATGCATGATAAAAAACTGGGACCCATTGGTATTGGGTCCGGCATTGGCCATGGCCACGGTTCCGGCCCGGTAGCCCTGACGGTAAAGGTCCGAGGCCGGATTGATCTCATCATCAAAGCGGCCGCCCCAGGCCGATTGGCCTCCGCGACCTGTACCGGTAGGATCCCCCCCCTGAATCATAAATCCATTGATGACCCGGTGGAAGATGACCCCGTCATAATAGCTTTTTTCAGTCAGTTTGATAAAATTTTCAGTGGTCTTCGGGGCATCGGCTTCCAACAACTCAAAGCGGATGGTCCCCTTATTGGTTTGAATGACGGCTTGACGATTGGCCATTCTTATGCCTCCTTAAAAAATAGAAATGGCGAGCAATGCTATAATTGAGACGGCGCTCCCGATAAACAGGATTTTCCAGACGCCCCGGGGCTTAGTCTCAAACCCGGTATTTGGATCAATAGTCCTTGCTCACCTTGGGAAAGGATACCATGTTAAGAGAAATAAAGGCAAGAAAAAATTGAAGTTTCAGTTTTATCCTTTTTATACCGATAAATTAGAAGTGGCAGATTAATGACGATCCTTCAGGGGAATGGTTGGAATGATTCGTATTCAGGAAACTCCATCGGCCGGACCAATACTTACCCTCATAAAACCTGTTGGGAGAGAGATTCCTGTTCGAATAGGTGAGATCATCGAGGCCCAGGTAGTCGATCTTTTCCCGTCCGGGGGTCTTACCCTTAAGGTTAAAGGCGGCTATTTACCGGCCCGTACGAATTTGGCCTTTGAAAAAAATGATACCCTCTCTTTGAAGGTCTTAGACTGGAAAGGGGCAGCCGGAGAATTAAGACTTCAATTACTGGATAATAAAACCGGGGCGGGAGAAGCAAACCGTACCCAATCCTTTCCGGGTGATGAAAATGAAAGAATAGAGGATCTGACCAGGAAGGCAGCGGATAGAATCATCAATCTTTTCAACGCCAGGGCTGAGGAGGGTCAACCTCCCGAATCCATTCCGTCGGGGAAGCAAAGGGACCTTTTAGGATCTCTTTTCAAAACCCTGCCTTCTGATATCAAGGTGCTTCCGAAAAGCCTGCGGGATGAAATTCAACACGTTCTGCAGACTTCTTTGAAAGGGCCGGGCCTAGATATAACGGAAAGGTTAACCCAATTATTCCAACTGGCTAAGGAAGAAATAAGCAGCCCCCCTTTGTTACAAAACCTTCAGGAAAAATTACTGGTTTCTATGGATGGTCTGGCTTTCGACCAACTTAAGAATGCCTTAGAAAATTCCGGGATTGTTTTGGAAGCCAAATTGAAGGCCATGGCCGGATCCGGCGCACTTGGGGGAAAAGATGTTTTTCAGATTGAAAGTAAAATAAATAAAGATATTAAAGGTTTTTTATTACAACTTCAAGAAATTCTTGAACAAAAAACCATGGGGGAGGCGGAAAGAGGCCGACAGGGAACAGCCCATCCCGATGAGAAGACCTTAGGAGGGGTAGAAACCCTCTTAAAAGATATTGAGACCTTCCAACTCCTTTCAAAAATATCCGACTCATTTTATACCTTTTTGCCGGTTCAATGGGCCGAATTAAAAAGGGGAGAATTAATTTTTAAAAGGAGAACGGCCCCGTCAGGAGGGACCTCGTATTCCTGTGGCATCCATCTTGAACTGGAAAAACTGGGACCGGTTTCGGCCTTCATCTTTATGCAGGACAGGGATTTTTCCCTGACCTTTAAGGTGGGGCATCCCGGACTGAATACCATAATTCATTCCTGTCTTGGAGAGTTAAAGGAAAATTTTAATCGGGCCGGGTTGAACCTGAAAAACTTTACTTTCCTCAGGGAATCGGAAGAGATGGAGGACCCCATCAACCGAATCGAGACGGATGAGACAATTGTGAGCATCAGGGTTTAGTGCGAAAATAACGTTCAGGGATCGGGGGTCAGGGATCGGGGGTCGGCGAAAGACATTTTCATTTTTCGTGGTGCTCGTGACAAGCGAGCATAAGGGTTTAGTAAGAAAAAAGTTTTACATCAATGAATAAAGATTCCAAAAAAGCCGCCGCCATACAGTATCGACGCGAAAAAGACGCGGCCCCCCGTCTCGTAGCCAAAGGGAGCGGCTGGCTGGCTGAAAAAATCATTCAAACCGCCAAAGATCATAATATCCCGTTAAAAGAAGATCCCCATTTGCTGGAAATTCTTTCCACTCTGGATCTTTATGAGGAGATCCCGCCTGCCCTCTACAAAGCAGTAGCCGAGATTCTGGTCTTTATTTATAAAATGAACAACAAAATCTTGAACTCTGCCGGCCACACCCTCCCCTAAAATTTTTCCTGATGGGGAAAATTTTTCCGTCTTTTTCCCTGAGCCTTTCGGTTTCAAATCGGTTTTAAATTGGGACGCAGATTTTTGCCGATACCCGCAGATAATTATTCTATAGCTCTCTATATTGAAAATCATGGCAATCTGCGTTCATCGGCGTCCAAAATGCAAATTCCTGAAACTGATTACCGATCGCTGAAAGCTTTCATAGGACTATCTTGGCATAAGGATTGCTGTATCAAAAGTCTGACTCCGTAATGTTTCACGCAACCTTAACCGTTCAGGAGGAATAAAATGAACCTGCTCATTACCTTAACCGTCTCGGCTGGAATTTTTTTCTTTATGTTACCGATCATCCGAAATGCCGGACTGGAAATGTTTCTTAATCTCGATGCCTTGTTGATCATCGGGAGCGGAACCGTGATCGGTCTGTTGGTCGGGTTTCCGACCAACAGGATTAAGGCCGTCTTTATCCATCTCAAAGAAGCCTTTCAAGATCGCCAGGACCGGGCCTCCCTGCTCAAGAATATCTTAACTTTAGCCGGGATTTATCGAAAAGGGAATATTCGCGAATTGGAGCACCGGCTGGGAGAGATCGAGGACGATTTTTTAAGACTGGGCATCCATTTAATGATCAATCACCATCCCATTGACGAAATAAAAAATATTTTGGAAAGGGAGATGGCTATCCGGATTGTAAATTATAATCTGAGTCAAAACATTCTCAAGACCCTGTCCCGGCTTACCCCGGCCCTCGGTCTGGCCGGAACGATTATCAGCTTAATAAAGATGTTTGACCATTTTCAGTCGGTGGAAACCATGACTCCCATGATGGCCGTGGCCCTGATGTCCACTTTTTACGGGGTAATTATCGCCAATTTGATCATGCTCCCCCTTTCCTCCAAATTAAAAGAAAAGGCCATCCTGAGCGAATCCTTGATGACCATGACCATTGAAGGCCTGACAGCCATTAATGAAAGAGAACATCCTCTCAAAATCGAGGAAAAGTTGGCCGGTGTCGGCGGGTTGTACCAGCCCCAAGCCATTCCTTTAGGGAAGAAACTGTCCTGGGGTGAGGTTTAACCGAGAAATTTCAAATGGCAGTGAATAATTTTTAAGGGAGCAGGGGACCAAACGATGAGCGGGATGCCGGATAAAATAATAACAGCCCGTGAGGGACGATATCAAAAAATGATTTCGGCCTCGGCCGACTCGATGGACGGTGACCATAACTGGCTGATTACCTTAAGCGATTTACTGTCTTTACTGCTGGTCTTCTTTATTATCATCTTTGCCATGACCAGGGTGACTGGAGGAAAGAAAGAGGCCCCCAAACCCAAAGCGGGGAATCCTCCGGTCCTGGCAGCGCTTCCCCTGCCTGAAACGAACCAGCCGACGAACAAAAAACTCGAAGATATTCAAAAAGATATGAAGGCGACCGTGGCCAGCTTGAGCCTGGATGATCAGGTGATGATCCAAGTTATGAATCAAGAGATACTGATAACCATGAAAGAAAACGTAACCTTTTTGACCGGGGAGGCGGATATTCTGAAATCGTCCGGACCGATCCTGGATTCCATTGCTGATGTGATCAAAAGGTATCCCTCTTTCCGGGTGGAGATCGACGGCCATACCGATGATCTGCCCATTAATAACCGGCGGTTTCCTTCCAATTGGGAGTTGTCGGTAGCCCGGGCTACCAGTGTCTTAAAATACCTGATTGCCCATCAGGGAATAGAGCCCGACCGTTTTACCATTAAAGGGAATGGCGAACAAAGGCCGTTGTCCCCAAATTATAGCTCTGAACAAAGGGCCCAAAACAGGCGGGTGGAGATACGGCTTAAGGATGACCATTCCAGTGTTTAAAAAAAGTTTCAAGTTGCAAGATACAAGATTCAAGAAAAGTCTTGAACCCTGAACATTGCCCATCGCTTTTAAAATATTTTCGTGGTTCCTGGTGCTCCTTTTCCAGACCTCAGCCCCCCGACCCCTGGAAGCTGATTTTTGTCGCCTACTTCGTTATCTATCAGCATCCTTCGGGGTAGTGTCAAGAGTCCTCAGATTTCGTCGAAATATTGACTTATCAATTTGTTATTTGGTGCGGTCACACTGCGTTTTTCGTCAATTCCGCAGAATTTCAAGCCAAATAGCTATCGGTATATTTATTGCAACAAAGCAAACCAAAACTATTTGAAATGCTGACTCCATGTTCTCAGGATAAATTTTTTTGACAATCCTTTGGAAGAATAAAGGAAAGGATTACCGAATGATCCAGGATGCCGCTCAACTGAATCAGGAAATCGACCAATTGGCCATGAATGTTATTTCCGTAGAACCGGAAGATATCATGGTCCTTGGGTCAATCTTACAGCAATTAGAAAAAATTGAAAAAATAACCGATCCCCCTTCCTTAAAGCCTATTCAAGGCTTTTGTATCCCTCTAAAAAAAGGGATTGAAAAATTACTGCTTAATGAATGCCTCTCCCCTCCCAAGGCTTTAGAAACAATAAGTAACGGGATCCGGATCATCCAGGGCAAAATATCCTATGGGGATTTATCGCAAATCCTCCCGGAAGAGAACGCCTTCTGGGAGGAGATGGAAGCCTTAATAGGCCCCATTAACCCTGTTGTTCTTCCCTTAGAGAAGGAAGAATCTCCCGGCGGTCAACCTCCGGCCGAAACCTCTTCTGATATCGCCCAGGATCTGGAGTTGTTCAACGACTTTGTTTCCGAAGCCATGGAACATTTGGAATCGATAGAAGTCAACCTGATCAATCTGGAGCAAGCCCCGGATGACAAGGAATGCATCAATGCCATTTTCAGACCCTTCCATACCATTAAAGGGGTAGCCGGATTTTTAAATTTGCAGGGAATCCACAAGTTTTCCCATGCCGTTGAATCCCTCTTAGACGATGCCCGTAATGATCAGATAGCCGTTAACCGCCAGATTATCGATACGATCCTGGAGGCCGTCGATTTTTTAAAAACCATGATTCTGGAAGAAAAGGAAGCCGTTGAATCCGGGAAAACCCGTTCTAAGCCGGTAGATTTGGGCCCCTGGCTGGACCGTCTTGGATCCCTTAGGGAAAGCTCTTCAATCGGGTCTGGAAAAGTCCTCGAAGAAATCCCCGAATCCAAGGTTCCCCCTTTAGGCGAAATCCTGGCCGCCAAGGGGGTCGTATCCGGTGAAGCCCTGGACCAGGCATTGAAGTCCCAGGTCGGGGAAAAGCACGATCAAAAGATCGGTGAAATATTAATATTAGAACAAAAAGCCAAACCTAAAGAGGTTCTGGAAGGTCTTCGAGATCAAAAACGCCTTTCCGGTCAAGGGGCCGATGCCACAGTCAAGGTAGACACCAAAAAATTGGATAATTTAGTGGATATGGTTGGGGAACTGGTGATAGCCCAATCCCTGGTTCAGCAAAACCCCGTCCTGGATTCCATTAGTGATCAAAAGTTGAGTCGAGATCTGTCTCAACTCAAAAGGATTACCTCGGACCTGCAAAAAATCTCCATGTCGCTCCGAATGGTTCCCATCCGGCACACCTTCCAAAAAATGATCCGGCTGGTCCGGGACCTGTCCAAAAAATCCGGCAAGCAAGTGGAGTTGCGGTTATCCGGAGAAGAGACCGAGATCGACCGGAATATGGTGGATACCCTGTATGATCCTCTGGTGCATATGATCCGTAATTCGGCCGACCATGGGATCGAGCTACCCCAAAAACGCCTTGACATCGGAAAGCCGGAGTCGGGTCAGGTTTTTCTTAGGGCCTACCAAAAAGGGGGAAACATTGTTATCGAGATCGAAGACGACGGCCAGGGATTGAACCGGAACAGAATAATCGCCAAGGCCAAAGAACGGAAGATCATTTCCGATGATAATGCCCTGACCGAATTTCAGATTGATAATTTGATATTTGAACCGGGTTTTTCCACGGCGGAAAAGATTACCGATGTCTCCGGACGCGGTGTGGGTATGGATGTGGTCCGAAAAGTCATTGAAAAATTAAGAGGGAAAGTAGAGATCTACTCCACCGAAGGGAAAGGCTGCCGTTTTGTCATTCGAGTCCCCCTGACTCTGGCTATCATGGATGGCATTCTGGTCAAGATCGGCAAAGAGCGTTTTATCATTCCTACCGTAACGATTAAAGAGACCTTAAGGCCTGCCCCTGAAGACGTCTTTACTGTTGGGAAGAAAGAGGAAATGGTCAAGGTAAGGAATTCCCTGCTGCCGCTGGTCAGATTGAATACGCTGTTAAATATATTTTCGGAAGAAAAAAAGCCCTGGGAAGGGTTGGTTGTGGTGGTCGAAAACGACGGGATTCAAAAAGGCCTGATGGTGGATGACCTGTTGGGGAAACAGGAGGTGGTCATTAAGAATCTGGGCGAAAAGTTGAAGGCCGTTAAGGGCGTGGCCGGCGGGGCGATCCTGGGGGACGGTCAAATCAGTTTAATATTAGATGTGAATGGAATTTTCGAAATTTATCGGGGGAAAAACGACTAAAAATGAATGCTAACGGAAAAATTAAGGTTTTGATCGTCGATGATTCGGCCATTGTCCGGAAGATTTTTAATGAAGAATTGTCCAAAGAACCGGATATCGAAGTGATCGGAACCGCCCCGGACCCCTTTGTCGCCCGTGACAAAATCGTGAAACAAAAGCCGGATGTAGTCACCCTGGATATAGAAATGCCCAGAATGGACGGGCTGACCTTCTTGAAGAAATTGATGAAATACTTTCCGCTGCCGGTCATTATCGTCAGCTCCCTCACCCCCAAAGGAAGTTCTATGGCCCTGGAAGCCATTGAGAACGGGGCCGTAGAAGTCCTGGCTAAACCAGGCGGATCTTATTCCGTCGGGGACATGTGTATCCAGCTCAAAGAAAAGATCCGGGCTGCGGCCCGGGCCAACATCAATCGAAACCCTTCTCTGACCTCTCCAATAAAGACCGGGACTATCACCAGGTCCTTAACCGAAACCACCCAGAAAGTCATTGCCATAGGGGCCTCTACCGGCGGCACCGAAGCTTTAAAGGAAGTCTTAATCAATATCCCTCTAAATTCCCCGGGAATAGTGATCGTCCAGCACATGCCGGCCAATTTTACCACCGCTTTTGCCGAGCGGTTGAACAGGCTTTGTCAGATACAGGTTAAAGAAGCCAAGGACGGAGATTCCGTCATAAACGGTCAGGCCTTGATCGCCCCGGGCAATTTTCACATGCTCATACGCCGGAGCGGGGCTAAATATTATGCCAATGTAAAAGATGGGCCTTTTGTCCATCACCAGCGCCCGGCTGTAGATATCCTTTTCAATTCAGTAGCCCAATATGTTGGCGCTAACGCCATTGGAGTCCTTCTCACCGGGATGGGTGCTGATGGGGCCAAGGGGCTCCTGGCCATGAAAGGGGCCGGAGCCAGAACCATCGCCCAGGATGAAGCCAGTTGCGTTGTCTTCGGCATGCCGAAAGAAGCCATAAAATTAGGAGCTGCCGATCGAATAGTCTCCCTGGACCGAATCAGTCAGGAAATCGTAAACCTAGTTAATTTGTCTTGATCCATTATGATTAGCCTGGATTCCCACCGGCGCCCTCCGGGATGTAGTACCCTACGGGACGGAATCGGGAATAACGGGTTTTTACATAGTCATCATGTAACTCCTGTCCCTGAATAGACTTCTTTAATCAGGACTCCAAAATCCAGGGGAAAAACGCCGGCCGCCAAAGTCAAAAGTGCCGGACCGGAGGAGATGATTTCCTTGGAAGAAGGGTCGTTTCAGGAGTTTTAAGCAATTTGGACCTTTTTTTTTGATTTTTATTTTTTTATAGGGTTCAGACCTGTTGTTCGCATTAAAGTTTTTTTCTCGAAAACCGATAATAGAGATAATTAGCAACTCCTCACCTCGAGGGGGAAAGACCATCTGTATAATCAAATGGAGGTATCAACAATGGCAGAGATCGTAGAATCAGTGGACAAGAGTCAAAAAACTTCCTTGGATCGCGAAGGGAAATACCTGACCTTTTCTCTGGCCGGTGAGGAATATGGGATTGTTATCCTGAAGGTAAAGGAGATCATCGGAATGATGCCTATAACTCCGGTCCCCAAAACACCGTCTTATGTTAAAGGGGTGATAAACCTTCGGGGGAAAGTAATCCCCGTGGCCGATCTCAGACTGAAGTTCGATATGGAAGAGATGGATTATACGGAACGGACCTGCATCATCGTCGTCGAAATTAAGGACGGTGCCGGACATGTTTTGATGGGGGTGGTGGTCGATTCGGTTTCTGAGGTCTTGAACATCAAAAACGGGGAAATAGAAGATACGCCGGCTTTCGGGACGCAAATGGATACGGGTTATATTCTTGGTATGGCCAAAACCGGGGGAGCGGTCAAGATCCTTCTGGACATCGACAAAGTCTTCGGCGATGAAGAAATGATCGAGATGGAAAAAGCGGCCTGAGAAGGGTGTCGAAATTGAAAAATCAAAAGGAATCGTTATGGCCACTATCGTGACAGCGAAAGAAGTAGGACACTATTTAAAATTGACGGAATCAACCATTTATAAGTTGGCGCTAAGCGGTGAAATTCCCGGGTTCAGGGTCGGCAAATCCTGGAGATTTGATATGGAGGAAATTATCCAGCGCATCGATTCCGCTAAAAAAACAAAAAAAACGGCCTGAAAAAAAACGGTATTACACCCGGCCTGGCCGGGTTCATCAACCCAAGAAATGGAGGGAAAGAATGAAAAAGTGGATTGTGGTCTTGATTGCGGGTCTTTTCTTAACGGGTTTAATCGGGTTCGCTTCGGCTGCCGGAAATGCCGATGAAGCCAAAACGCTGGTAGAAAAAGGTATTCAATTTTACAAGGCCAATGGGAAAGATAAGGCCCTGGCTGAATTCAGTAATCCTAAAGGGCAGTTTGTTAAGGGGGAGTTGTATATCTTTATCTGGGATGTAAACGGGACGGTTTTGGCCCATGGGACCAATCAAAAATTGATCGGCAAAGACGTTAGTGGATTAAAAGATGCCGACGGCAAACTTTTTGTCAAGGATGGGCTGGAGTTGGCCAAATCAAAAGGCAGCGGCTGGGTGGATTATAAATGGACTAACCCGGTTACCAAAAAAATGGATGACAAGACCACTTTTGTTAAAAAGGTGGATGACCTTATCTTTTGTTGCGGTATTTATAAATAAAGCATTTTCCGTCCGGGGACCAATAGGAAATCCCTATTCGGCCCCCGGATACCAGCCGAAGTATTATCAATCCAATCCTTGACGGTAAGAGGAGCAACCATGAAAAAGATCCTGGGCAATTTAAGAATGATCAATAAATCCCTGGCCGGGCCGGTCCTGGTGTTACTGTTATTGATTATTTTAGGCGCGGTCTCCTATCGCGGGATTCAGATCCAGCAGGAGGCAATGGATTCCTTTTTTAATCAACGATTCCAGAGCTATCAATGGACTTCAAGGATATTGACGGCCTTGACTGAAATCAATTTTAATATTTATAAAATCATTAACTGGGCCCATGCCAATTATGATGAAAAAAAGATTGATCAGCTCAGAACCGAAGAAATTAAAGTGATTAATCAGGAATGGGAATCGTTCCAAAAAATGGTCGGTGGCAAAGGGTTTTCCCCGGAAGAACAAAAACTCATCCAGGCCATCGCACCGAGCTTCATGGAATATAAGAAAGTGGCTTTAAATGCCATTGATATGTCCATGGCCGATTTAAATACCGCTACGGTCTTCATGGGTTCGGTCGATGAAAAATTTCAAATTTTAAATAAGCATGTAAAAAATTTGATGGAATTGGAAAATCGATTAAGCAAGGACCAGTATGGCGCAACGGTTACCAGTTCCCAATTAGTCAAAACCATCCTGATTTTTGTGATGATGGCGGCTATTCTCCTTTCCCTGGTGATCGGAATTTATATGGCTAAAATTATAACCAATCCGATCAAACAGGCCATGGAAGTCATTAAAAAAGTCGCTGATGGCGATCTGACCCAGGAAATAACCCTGATTTCCAAGGATGAAATCGGTGCCTTGGCCCAATCGGTCAATGCCATGCGGCATAAACTGGGAGAAATGGTCAGCCAGTCTACGGCCATGTCCCAGACCCTTTCCAGTGCGGCTTCTCAACAGGCCGCCTCCATTGAGGAAACCTCCTCTTCTCTGGAGGAGTTGTCTTCCATGACGAAACAAAATGCCGGGAATGCCGCTGAGGCCGACCGCCTCATGTCCTTAGCCAAAGAAAAAATGGCCAAGACCCAAATCTCCATGGATGAACTCAGTGGATCGATAAAGGAAATCGTGGTCGCCAGTGAGCATTCCCAGAAGATCATCAAGACCATTGATGAGATTGCTTTCCAGACCAATCTGCTGGCCTTGAATGCCGCAGTCGAGGCGGCCCGGGCCGGTGAGGCCGGTGCAGGATTTGCCGTGGTGGCCGATGAGGTCCGAAACCTGGCTATGCGGGCCGCCGAGGCGGCTAAAAACACCTCCAACCTGATCGAGGATATTGTCAAGAAAATAAAAAGCGGTGCTGTGTTGGTGACTTCGACCGATCAGGATTTCAAACAGGTGGCCGCTAACACGTCCAAGGCCGTTGATTTAGTGGGTGAAATCGCTTCGGCCTCCAAAGAGCAGTCACAAGGGATTGAGCAGATCAACAAAGCCGTGGCGGATATGAATTCCGGGACCCAAACCAATGCGGCCAGTGCTGAGGAATTGGCGGCTATCATGTCCGAGTTTAAGATCAGCCATAACGGTCACAAGGGGAAGGAAAGGCATCTCCCCGGGGCCAGGAGAATCCCATCCCCCATCCCTGCCAAAAGGCTCTCGGGACATCAGACCCCTTTAAAAGGGCAAGAAATATCCCCTGAGAAAATTATCCCCTTAACCGAAGAAGATTTTCAGGAGTTTTAAGGATCTCCTATGTCCTTGAATTATTCCATGTATCAGCCCCTTGAATTTACCGAGGCCGATTTTGTCAAGATCAGCCGTCTGGTTTACGACCAATCCGGAATTAATCTTCATGACGGGAAAAAAGAGCTGGTCAAGGCCCGTTTGGGAAAAAGGATACGAAACGGCAATTTCCAATCCTTTCGCGAATATTATGACTTTGTCATCAACGACCCATCGGGGGAGGAAATGATCCAGTTGCTGGATTCCATCTCCACCAATTTCACTCATTTTTTCAGAGAAAACCAGCACTTCGATTATCTTAAAAATGAAATCATTCCTTCTTTAAAGGGGGGAAAGGGAAACAACCCAAAGAAGTTGCGGATCTGGAGCGCCGGATGTTCTACCGGCGAAGAGCCTTATACCATTGCCATAACTTTGTTAGAATCATTGCCACCCGGATCGGGTTGGGATTTGAAGATCCTGGCCACCGATATCTCTACCAAGGTGGTAGCTGTGGCCCAATCCGGAATTTATCTTAAAAACAAAATGCAGTCCCTCTCCATGGATTTATTGAAAAAATATTTTCTCCGCGGGGAAAACCAGTGGCGGAATCACGTAAAAGTAAAACCTATTATAAAATCCACGGTCCAATTCCAGCGGCTGAACCTGATGGAATCCTTTTCATTCAATGAATCCTTTGATTGTATTTTTTGTCGAAATGTGATGATTTATTTCGACAAAGAAACCAGGACCCAGTTGGTAAACCGTTTTTATGAAAACCTGGAAAAAGGGGGGGTCCTTTTCATCGGACACTCGGAAAGTCTGACCGGAATCGAACATCCTTTCCACTATGTGAAACCGGCTATTTATAAAAAAACATGAAAATAATCATTGGAATCGCCGATATGGGGGTCAGCCGGGACCAGCAATCCGGATTAATTACCTATTCCCTGGGATCTTGCATCGGGGTTGCCATTTACGATCCGGTGGCGGGGGTCGGGGGGCTTCTCCACTACATGCTGCCGGAATCACAGATCGATCCCCATAAGGCTCAAAAGAATCCTTTTATGTTTGCCGATACCGGAATACCAATGCTTTTTAAAGAGGCCTATCGAGTGGGCGCATCTAAAAGCCGGATTATCGTCAAGGTGGCCGGCGGGTCTCAAATCCTGGATGATTCCGGATTTTTTAATATCGGAAAAAGAAACTATATGGCCCTGCGAAAGATCCTTTGGAAAAATAATGTCCTGATCAAGGCCGAAGATGTGGGGGGACAGGTGTCCCGGACCGTACGGATGGATCTGGCTACCGGAAAAGTCTTTCTTCGCTATTCCGGGGAGGGAGAAAAAGAACTATGAGTTTCGTCGAGGCCATTATCAAATCCACCCGCCAACTGCCCCCTTTTCCGGCGGTTGTTAATAAGGCTTTGGATTTGATAAACAATCCTAAGTCTTCCATTCAAGAGGTCGTTGAAACGATTCAATACGATCAGGCCATAACGGCCAATGTATTGAAGATCTGCAATTCGGCCCAGTTCGGTTTGCGCTATCCGGTAGGATCCCTTCAGGAGGCATTGATGTTTTTGGGGTTCAACCAGTTGTTTGAGATTATCATGGCCACGGTGTCCGGTTCGACCCTGGGGAAGGCCGTTTCCGGCTATGATTTAGAGGCTGGTGCATTATGGAAACATTCGGTCAGTACGGCCCTTTTATCTCAAATCATCTCTAAACGATTAAAGAAAGACCAGAGCCCCTTATTGTTTACGGCCGCCCTGATCCATGATATCGGCAAGGTATTACTGCATTCTTATGTCGAAGAGCAATTTGAAGCCATAAAGGAACAGGTTCGAGCCAAAGGGATTTCCTTCCTGACCGCAGAAAAAGATGTTTTGGGCATCGACCATGCCGAGCTGAGCGCTTTGATTACCGAAGAATGGAACTTTCCCCAGGGAATCATCCAGGCCATCCGGTACCATCATACTCCCTTATCGGCCCATTCCGAACAGGAACTGGTTTACCAGATTTATTTGTGTGACCTGATCGCCATGCTGACCGGTATCGGTGGAGGGGTCGATGGATTATCCTATACCGGTTTTAATCAAGTCATGCATCATTTTGGATTAGATGAAAAAGACATTGAACGATTTATGGCCCAACTGGGGGATCAGATCCAAAAAGTGGAAGCCATGATCCAGGTGCAATAAGCTTGAAACCACCGGGTCATTAATGAGGGACCAACCATGGCATATAATGTTTTGATTGTTGATGATTCCCAGACGATGCGGAAGGTCATTTTAAAGGCCCTGACGCTTTCAGGTTTTGACTTGGGGGAATGTCTGGAAGCCGGTAACGGCGCTGAGGCCTTGACTGTCCTGTCTGCTCATTGGATTGATTTGATCCTGACGGACCTGAATATGCCGGTGATGAACGGATTGGAATTGGTCCATAAACTAAAAGGCGACCAACACTATGAAGGCATTCCCGTGGTGCTGATTACGACCGAGGGCAGTGAAACCCGTCTGCAGGAATTATTTGCCCTGGGGGTTAAAGATTATATCCAAAAACCTTTCCATCCCGAAAGATTACGAGATGTTTTGACTCGTATCATGGAGAAACCTTATGTCTGACGCCATGCGAAACGCCGCCCTTTCCGCTGTTCTCAATATCTTTGAAACCATGTTTTTTACCTTTTTAGAGCCGGTAGAGGAGAACCCGCTGTCTCCGGAGGTCTTGCCCGAACCGGAAAAGGAGACCGGTTACCTTCCGCAACCCCAGGGGCCCTGGTTTTTAAAAAGTGAAATCCGTTTTTCCGGGGCCCAGACCGGACAGTTGCAACTCATCCTCCCCTATGATCTTGGCGAAACGCTGGCCATGAATTTTCTGGGATTTGAGGAAGAGGTGAGTGAATCTCAGGTGTTGGACATGGGTTGTGAATTGACGAATATGATTTGCGGCAATCTATTTTCCGTCTTCGATAAAACGGCTGTCTACACCTTAGGTGTTCCGTCCATTCAAAAAATATCTTTTCCAGACGAAGCCCCCCCGGATAAACCTTCAGATCTTGTCCTGTATTTTTCGGCCGAGGGACAACCGATCACTCTTCAAATTCAATTCGATCCCCATCAATAAGATTGGTGCCGGAATATTTGCTTCGATGTCTTTGGGAGACCCCAAAAACCAGGAAATCGAACGTGTTCAATATTTTTTGAAACCCGGTTATATTTTTTTAAGCCGGGAGCCCACCCTGGTTTATTCGGTTATGGGGTCGGCCGTCACGGTTTACCTCT
Source organism: Deltaproteobacteria bacterium (assembly GCA_016219225.1). Taxonomy (NCBI): domain Bacteria; kingdom Pseudomonadati; phylum Myxococcota; class Myxococcia; species Deltaproteobacteria bacterium. Next base: position 15,286 of record JACRBX010000347.1, on the reverse strand, counting down.
GGGACCGCCAGAAACGGTATGGCGGCCTGTCCCACTTCCTTTATCCGAGGATTTCCAAACCGAAAAAGGCCACAGTCCAATATGGTAATGTCGCTGTTCTGACCCTGATCAAGCTGATGACGGCAGACGGTTCGGAGAAATCCTTTCTGGAGGCCCAGATATTCGGAGGCGCAGATCCCCGGTCCTCTTCGGATAACACCCTGGGGGGACAAAATATATTAATGGCCAAAACGATTCTGGCCCGGGAAGGTATCCCCATTATTTCAGAGGATGTGGGGGGGGGCAAGGGGAGGAAACTGGCTGTTAAATCCGATACCAATGAGGTTATGGTCCTTAAGGTGGACCGATTAAGGCAAGAAGATTGGTATCCCTATGTTTTAAAAGAACCCCGATAGCACCCCATTCCGGCCACCTTTCCAATAAAGTCATTTCTAATACACCTTTTTCTTGACATAATAAATAGTTGTGCGAAAATAAATCAGGCGGCAAAACCAAAATAATCTGGAAATGGAATAAAGGAGACCATGCCCCATATCTTAGTGATTGATGATGATCCTGCGGTCCGGAGTATTTTGGAAGAATTTTTACATTTAAAAGGCTTTGAGGTCTCGGTAGCCGAAGATGGCGAGATAGGCGTCGAGCTTATTCAAGAAAAAGGAATAGATCTCTATTTGGTGGATTTGGTCCTGCCGGGCATGGGCGGCATGGAGGTCTTGAAAAAAATAGCCTCCCTCAACATCAATATCCCAGCGATTATCATCACCGGATTCGGGGCCATTGCCACAGCAGTGGAAGCCATAAAATTAGGGGCCTTCGATTATATTACCAAGCCTTTTGTCTTAGAAGAACTTTGGTTGGTCGTTCAAAGAGCCCTTGATTTTTCAAAACTAAAAAAAGAGAACTTTTCTCTAAAAAAGCAGTTGAAACAACGGTATGATTATCAGGGCCTGATTGGAAATTCACCACAAATGCAGAAGGTTTATGGGCTGATAAAAAAAATTTCCGATACCGATGCGACTATATTAATTGAGGGAGAAAGCGGAACCGGGAAGGAACTGATCGCCAAGACCATTCACTATAACAGTCTCAGAGGTCAGAATCCTTTTGTCCCCTTTAATTGTGCGGCCATACCCAAAGATCTTCTGGAATCGGAACTCTTCGGACATGAACGGGGGGCCTTTACCGGGGCCATCAATACCCGTATCGGAAGGTTTGAACGGGTCGGTGGATCCAAAACCATTAAGGTCGATGTTCGGATTTTGGCAGCCACCAATAAAAATCTGGAAAGGGAAACCAAAGCCGGTAATTTTCGCGAAGACCTCTTTTATCGCTTAAACGTAATTCCCCTCCGCATTCCTCCCTTGAGGGAAAGGCCGGAAGATATTCCGGTTTTGACCGACTATTTTATTAATTATTTTTCACGAAAAAGAAAAAGAGAGCCTATCCGGATCGATCAGGAGGTGATGGCGCTTTTTCTACAATACCCCTGGCCCGGGAATGTTCGTGAAATGGAGAATCTGATCGAGAGGATGGTCATCTTAAACGATGACAGTCTGATTACCGCAAAAGATCTCCCTCAAAGGTTTCAAGAATTCCAGACTGTTCCCCGAAAAGAGATTTCCGAAAGCCAAACGGGACCGGATGAATCCCCCCGTGAGGTTATACTCACCGAGAAGGGGGTTAATCTGAATACTTTGGTGGAAGAGGTAGAAAGGAACTTGATCAGCCAGGCCTTACGAAAATCCCAGGGCGTTAAAAGCAAAGCCGCCGAGCTCTTAGGTTTAAAGAGAACCACCTTATTGGAGAAGATCAAAAAATTAGAGCTCGATCTTTGATGAACAAGTAAAAAATTTCCGAGGTCGTCACCCCGGCGAACCCCGGATCAGGTCCGGGACAGGCGCCGGGGTCCAGAATTGGTTGAATATCTGGATTCCGGCTTCGCCGGAATGACGCAATGCGGGTTTCGGCGACTTTTTACGAATCCGTCATCATTGATGGTCACGTAAAAAATCGTCATTCCCGCGCAGGAGAGAATCCAGACCTGCCATAGTTGTTTTCTTGGCCGCCTCTTCCCCGGTGTCATTATCTTGACAACCCTTCGGTTCTTTAAAGAAGGCCTAAAACGAACCGGGTTTAGAGAAAAAACAAAAAAATATTAATAAACACGGCAGTTGGAAAGACCCAGCCCCCCTAAGTCGGCTCTTCCCACCCTTCCATTTTCCAGTTGAATCCCATGGCATAGTTGTTGCTTTCTGGATAAAGCATGAGGAAGCACCTTGTTTTCATCCTGATAACCCTGATCTTTTCGATACCGGCTTCTCTTCCGGCCCGGTCTCTCGAGGAGGGGATTATCGACCCGGGGTTACAAAAATCCTGGGCCTTGATTAAGGCCAATCGCCCGGCCGAGGCCATTCAATTCCTGGCCGCCTATCGCCCTGCTCCAGAAACCCGGGTTTATTACCATTTTTGTTACGGAAGGGCCTTGGAAAGGGTCCAAAAACCTTTTGAAGCCATGGAGCATTACCGGATGGCGTATCTCTTGGCCCCCCAAGGAGAACTGAAGGAACTGGCCTTTCTGGAAAGGGCCGAAGGGTATCATCGGATCAAAAATTATTATGAAGCCAAAACGGTTTACAAGATCTTCCTGACCCAATTTAATCAATCCAAATATTTGGGAAAAGCCCACTTGGGGGCAGCCCAAACCCTATCGGCCCTTGGTCTTTTGCCGGAATCCCTGGAACATTATGAGAAGGCGGGAAAAGGCCAGGACGCGATCTTCGGTAGGGCCAATATCCTCCATCGGCTGGGGCGCTTGAAGGAAGCCGATGCCGCCTATTCCGAGGGCATTTCGAGGGGTAAGGAATATTTAATGCAATCCGGGGAGAACCTTTATTACTATGGAAAGAACCTTCAACTAATGGGTAGAGAGCAGGAATCCGTTCAATATCTTGCCTTGTCATTAAAGGACCCGGTTTTTAAAAATAATTCCGAGGTTGCCTTGGGTCAGGTCGCCTTGAAAGCCCGGAAATTTGATGAAGCCCAAAAATATCTTAAATCCGCTTTGACTTCTTCGGATACCAAGATTGGGCAAGAGGCCCTTTTCAATTTGGCCGAGGCCCAGTCCGGGGCCGGTAAAATAAATGAAGCCAGACAAACCCTGCAAGAATATCAGTGGAAGTATCCAGCCGGGAAAAATTATGAGGACATATTAATAAAACTGGCCAGATTGGATATTCAAGGGGAGAGGTTTGAACAGGCCAGTGGGTGGATCAAAGCCTTGAGCCTTCGGTCTCCCCTTAAAAAAGAGACGCTTTCAGAATTAGAGGGTTTCTTTTTAAAAATGAAGGAAAAAGATCCCAACCGTATGGCTTCCCTTTGGGGCCTTGTCGGCCAGAAGCTACTGAATACCTCCCGGGAACCTTTCCTCCTGGTCATGGCTGAATCATTGCAGGGGACCGGAAAACTCGCGCTTCTCCAATGGTTGGTGAAAAACGGATCAGGGAGGGTCAAGATTCAAAGCCTGATCACCCTGGTCCAATATTACGTTGAGGCCGGAAACCAGGATTTGGCCCTGGAGGGTCTCAACGCTTTAAAGAATCATAAAGTTACGGGAGACCAAATCCTCCGTTTGGAAGCCCGGATACTTCACGCCCGAATGGAGTACCGGGCGGCCTCTGAACGCATTTTATCTTTAAAAAAGATGGAATCCCAAGATCTGCCTTTGTTTGAAGATACCCTTTCCTCGGCCAAGGATGTACCTAAGGCCTTAGCCGTTTTTGAAAAAAACCTCCGGAGACTGGATGGTAATGCCAATATTTATATTCAGTTAGCGGATTTGTTGTACGATCAAGGGAAAAAGAAAGAGGCCCTGACCTATTACCAAAAGGCCCTGGAAAAGGACCCCTTAAATGAATGGGCCTTATATCGGGCAGGCACCCTGTCGTCCGGTGAAGAAGCCGAAAAGATATTAGGTAGGATTAAGGCCAGTAATTCCATTTTGAGTAAATTAGCCAAGGTCAGCCTTCGGGAAAAAGATGTGCAGCGAAAGATGGGAGAACATTATTAATGATCGAAGCCAGCCACCTTCAAACGGCCTTTTCCGATTTTACCGCGGCCTCCAAGAGTCTGGAAGCCTATTACCAAAAACTTCAGGAGGAAGTCCATTATTTGACCGGTGTTTTGGAGGAAACCAATCTGCAACTTTCAGCAGCCTTAAATAGAGCCGAAGAAGCCAAAGATTTTTTGAACGGCATCCTGCAAAGCCTTGGAGAGGCGATCATCGTTTTGGATCCCAGGGAACGGGTAACCATGATCAATAGGGCGGCCGAAGAAATGCTGGGTATGAAATCCCCTGGAATAATTGGCCGGCCTTTTCATGACCTGGATATTGTCATTCTGGAGGAAGGGACAACCACATTTCTGGTCACCAATAAAAAAAGGTGTCAGGTTATCTTTTCCCGTTCTCCGATAAAGGATTCGGATGGATTGGTCAGGGGGTATGCGGTCCTTATTAAGGATATTTCCCTTTTAAAAGAGCTGGAAATCCAGAAGGAAAGGAATAAGCGCTTGATCGCTATGGGTGAAATGGCGGCCAAGCTGGTTCATGAAATACGAAATCCGCTTTGCAGTATGGAACTCTATGCCTCTATGCTGGCCGGGGATCTGGAACATTCGGTTCATTCCGAACTGGCCAAAGGCATATCCCAGGGGATTACCAGTCTGAATCATGTCCTGACCAACATGCACTATTTTGCCATCCCTCAAAAACCTTGCTTTGACTGGATTGATTTTGAAAAGACCCTGGAGGAGTTGTTTTTTATGCTCCGGCCTTTGGTCGAAATCAAAAGGATTCGATTAGGGAAACATTTAAATGGACATCGGCGGCTTTGGGGTGACCGGGAACTCATTAAACAAGTGCTTTTAAATATCCTCTTGAATGCCGTTGAGGTCGCCCCGGAAGAAGGGGCCGTTGAACTTTTTCTTAAAAAAGGAAATGGGGAAGAGACGGTCCTTGAAATAAAAGATTATGGCCCGGGAATCCCCTCTGAATTTATGGAAAGGATTTTTGACCCCTTTTTCAGTTTGAAGGAGAAAGGCTCCGGATTGGGACTGTCCATAGCCGCCAATATTATGCAGGCCCACGGCGGGACCATCAAAGTTCAAAGTGAAGAAGGGGAAGGAGCCTGTTTTCAACTTATTTTTCCCAAATTCAATACGCCTGGTGAGGGTTTGCTCTCATAACCCAAAGGATTAGCGAAAAAAAATGGATAAGGAAAGAGACCCGGTATGAATCCAATTCTTGTTGTTGATGACGATCATCAAATGCGGACGGCCTTGAAAGAAGCCATATCAAGGGTCGGTTTTCAAGCCATTCTGGCGGGTGACGGACAAGAGGCCCTGCACAAATTGGATCAGACCCATTTTTCCATGATCGTCACGGACATGAAAATGCCCAGGATGGACGGCCTTTCTTTGTTAAAGGAGATTAGACGTAAGATCGGCAATATCCCTATTTTGGTCATTACAGGATTCGGTACCATTCAAGATGCCGTAGAGGTGATGAAGGAAGGGGCCTCGGATTATTTATTGAAGCCTTTTTCCTTTGAAACCCTGATGAATAAAATACGATCCCTTATGGAAAGGCTTCATCAGGAAAGAACCTTGCTGACCGATAATCCAAAAATGATGCGGGTCTTGAAGATTGCCGAAGAAGTGGCCCCGAGTGACACCTCGGTTTTAATTTATGGAGAGAGCGGGACCGGGAAGGAACTCCTGGCCGGGATCATCCACAAAAAAAGCGGCCGGAACAAAAAACCTTTGGTCGCCATCAATTGTGCCGCCATCCCCGACAGTCTGATGGAGTCCGAATTATTCGGCCATGAAAAGGGGGCCTTTACCGGGGCCACGGAGAAAAAAATAGGGAAATTCGAGTTCGCCAACAACGGCACCATCCTTCTGGATGAGATCGGGGAAATGTCCCTGAATCTCCAGGCCAAATTGTTACGGGTTTTGCAGGAAAGGGAAATAAACCGGGTGGGCGGAAACCTGTCCATTCCTATCGATATCCGGGTGATAGCGACCACCAACCGGGATTTATACCAAGAATCTCTGGACGGCCGATTCCGGGAGGACCTCTTTTACCGGCTCAACGTCTTTCCAATCCAAATCCCCCCTTTACGGGAACGCCCCGAAGATATTTCTTTATTGGGCCATCACTTTTTGAAAGAGTTTTCCAAGGTCCTTGGTAAAAATATCCAGGGGTTTACCCCTCAGGCCATGGATTTTTTAATCGGACGGACCTGGCGGGGAAATATCCGGGAGCTTCAAAATACGGTCCACCGTTCCGTTCACCTGTGCAAGGATGATTTCATTGATCTGATGGATTTTATGATCGAAGAAAAGTCCCCTCCGGGTTTACCTTCTCAAGGAAAAATTAAGGATTTTGAAAAAGACATGATCCTGAAAACTTTGAAAGAAGTCAATGGCAACAAGACCAAGGCCGCCCGGATCCTTGGCGTCAGCGTCAGGACTATCAGGAATAAACTCCATGAATATGGGAATTTTTTTCCGGCTTCCTAACAGGAATAAACCGTGGTGTGCTTCAAAAACCCAAAACCGGTTCTATATAAAAATGGCATGAATTTTGATATAAATATATTAAAGCCTCATGCCCGCCTGGTCTGGCATTGAAACTTTTTTTCAAATTAAAGGAAAACAACCATGGATTTCGGATTTCAAGTGTTAGAACAGATCATAAAAACCAGTGCTTTTCGACACAAGATCTTGGCCTCCAATATAGCCAATATCGATACCCCGGGATATAAAGCCAAGGATGTCTCCTTTAAAGACTCCATGAACAACCCTTCTCTCGGCCCGTCCCTCGGCTTAACCAAAACCAGCACCCTGCATAAACAAGGCCCTGTCAATTTGAAAGAAACCGGCGGGATGACCGCGGTGGAACGGGCTTCCTGGGAGGATGGAAACAACGTCGCCCTGGATATGGAATTAGCCCATATGACCGAGAATTCTCTTTTATATGAGGCCGGGGTCAAGCTGCTGTCAAAAAAATTACAGATGTTTAAGAATGCCATAAAAGGGAGATGATTATGGACAGCTTTGCCATATTTAAGGTAAGCGCCTCGGCCCTGGATGCTCAACGGGGCCGAATGAATACCATTGCATCCAACATGGCCAATATTAATTCCACGCAGACCGAAGCCGGAGGGCCGTACAAAAAAAAGGAATGTGTTTTTTCTACCCTTCCAATCGATTCGGAGAACCCTACCACTTTGGAAGGCGTTAAACTGGTTCAGATAGTCGATAGCCAGGAGCCATTCAAAAAAATTTACGATCCCGGTCATCCCGATGCGGATAAGGAGGGTTTTGTCAATGTTCCGAATATCAATATCATGGAAGAAATGGTCAACATGATGATGGCGGTTCGGGCCTATGAGGCCAATGTAACCACTTTCAATATGTCTAAGACGATGTTTCTTAAGGCCTTAGAAATAGGGAGATTCTAATGGATGAACTCGCAGGGATTACCTCTATTGCCGTTCCCAACGGCATCCAGGGGAAATCAACCCCAAAAGAAGGGGGAGAAGGTTTTGAGGCCGTTTTAAAAGATGCGGTCACTAAGGTTAATTCCGTCCAAAATGAGGCCGAAAAAGCCATTCAGGAACTTTCCAATGGCGGAGATATCTCCAGCGCGGTCATTGCCATGGAAAAAGCCGATGTATCCTTTCAGCTTATGATTGAAGTCCGAAACAAGTTGATTAGTGCCTATGAAGAGATGATGCGGTTACAAATTTAGTTCGATAATAGGGGATAAAGGTGGGAAATTTAATAGAGACCATAACCAATTGGCCGATAAACAAGAAAATAAGCCTTTTGGTTTTAATCGGAATAATGGTGGCCAGCTTGATATTCGTCTTCTCCTGGTCGCAGAAGTCTAACTACCAGATCCTTTTCTCCAATATCAGTGAAGCAGACTCCGGACAGATTATACAAAAATTAAAGGAACTCAAGGTGCCTTATCAGGTCGCGGGGGGGGGAATTCTGGTCCCGGTTGAAAAAGTTTATGAGGCCAGACTTCAATTGGCCGCCCAAGGCCTGCCCCAGGGGGGGGGAATAGGCTTTGAAATTTTTGATAAAACCAATTTCGGAACCTCGGACTTTGTCCAGAAGCTCAATTATCGCAGAGCCTTACAAGGGGAACTTTCCCGGACCATCCAAGCCCTTCCGGAAATAGAGAGCTGCCGGGTCCATTTGGCCGTACCGGAAAAGAATCTTTTTATGGAAAGGGAATCCAAACCCAGCGCCTCGGTCATGGTAAAGTTGAGGCCGGGAAGGGCCTTATCACAGAATCAGGTACAAGGGATTGTGCATCTCATCTCCAGCAGTGTTGAAGGGTTAATGCCTCAGGGAATAACCGTCATTGATAATCAGGGCGGCATGCTGACCCGTCCGACCCAGGGCGACACTATGCAGCTTAGTAATAACCAATTGGAATTGCAACGCAATTATGAAAAAGAACTTGAGTCACACGTGGTCCATATCCTGGAACCGATCACCGGCAGAGATAAGGTCAAAGCCAAGGTTTTTGCCACCCTTGATTTTACACGAACGGAAAAAACCGAAGAAAAATTTGACCCCAACGGCCAGGTGGTCCGGAGCGAACAAAAGAATCAGGAAAAATCGATCTCCGGCCTTTCCGGGGGGGTCCCTGGAGCGACATCCAACCTTCCCAATAAAAAGCCCCCTCAAACAGCTTCCTCCGGGGGATCTGTTCAAAAACAGAGCGAAGTAGTTAATTATGAACTCAGTAAAACCGTTAGCCGGGTGATCAGTCCGTCCCAGGAATTGAAAAAAATTTCTGTGGCCGTGGTGGTCGATGGATCGTACGCGGTTCCCCAAGGGAGTAAAATAAAAAAATATACGGCCAGGACTGAAGAAGAGATCAAACGCTATGAAGATCTGGTTAAAAAGGCCATTGGTTTTTCCCAGGAAAGGGGTGACGAGGTCCGGGTAGTCAACATGCCTTTTGAAGTGGCCTCAATGGAAGATTTGCCTGAACCCGCCAGGGATTATTGGCCCATCCTCCTTTCCGGGGCCAGATATGCCGGACCGGTGCTGGCCTTTCTTCTGATCTTCTTGTTTATCCTGAAGCCGTTGACCAAAGTATTGCTGGTTCCATCCCCCCCTGATTCCAGGGGCCGCTCTTTAGCCCTTCCCCAAACCGTGGCCGAAATTGAAAGGAGGATGGATTCCCCTAAACCCAAAGCCTTAACCATGGAAGAGGATGTCCGCGATTGGGCCAAGAAAAATCCGGATCAAGCCGCTTCTCTCATTAAAGGTTGGACGGAGGAATAACCGGTGGCTTACAGCGGTGTTGAAAAAGCGGCCATTTTTTTATTATCTATCGGAGAGGAAGCCGCTGCCGAGATCATGAAAAATCTGGAAGTACATCAGGTGGGCATGATCAGCACCTGCATCACCCGATTAAAAACGATCAAAAAACAGGATGTGGATGAGATCATCCAGGAAGTGAACGGGAAAATAAACAGCGGGGACATGCCTCTTACTGGTGGCGATTTTGTCAAAAAGGTCTTGAAGAAGGGGTTGGGTGAGGAAAATGCCGGCAAGATTTTGGAGCTGGCCGCCAAGGAGACTTCATTAGATGCCTTGAAGTGGATGGCTCCCAAGACTCTGGCTAATTTTCTGATAGCCGAACACCCTCAAACCATGGCCCTGATCCTGTCTTTACTGGATTCCGCTCAGGCCGCGGAGGTTTTGTCCCTGATGCCGGATCACTTGAAAGACGATGTGGCCCGAAGGATCGCCACCACTGAAAATATTCCCGAGAGCGCCATCAGCGAACTGGAAGAGGTGTTAAAAGGGCAACTGGAGATGAAAAAGTCCAAAGGGCGGAAAATCGGAGGGATCAAGACCGTAGCTGAAATTTTAAATCACAGCGACCGCTCCACTGAACAGATGATCCTGGAAAAGATGGAAAAGGAAAATCAAAAACTGGCTGATTCCATCCGTCAATTGATGTTTGTTTTTGACGACCTGGTCCAGGTTGATGATAAGGGGATCCAAATGATTCTCAAGGAAATCCGAACGGAAGATCTGTCCCTGGCCTTGAAGACGGCCTCCAGCAGTTTAAAAGAAAAAATCTTAAAAAATATGTCCCAGAGGGCGGCTCAAATCCTTAAGGAGGAAATGGAATTGAAAGGACCTGCTAAGGTTTCGGAAGTGGAGAAGGCCCAACAGAACATCGTCAAGATCGCCCGTAAACTGGAGACCGAAGGAAAGATTATGATCGCCGGACGGGGGGGGGAAGAACTCATTGTTTAGGACCAAGGTCATCAAGAAATGTTCAGTAGACACTTATTCCATGCCTTATTTGGAGGGCCTTTCCCAAGATAAGGCGGGAAAGGCCCATCCGGTAAAGATCAATCCCGAAGAAATTGAACGGCAGGCCTTTGAGAAAGGATATGCCTCCGGAGAAAAAGCCGGATACGAAATGGGGAAACAAAAAGCCGGCCTATTAATTACCGACCTTGAAAATTTATTTAAAAAAATTAATAGCTTAAAAGAAAAACAGTTGTCTGAGCTGGAACCCCAGGTCGTTTTACTGGCCGTAGCCATGGCCAGAAAAATTTTAAAAGAAGAACTCTCCCTGCATCCGGAGATCATTGAGAAAATGGTCAAGGAGGCGATCAATAAAATAAGCCGAACCGATCCGATTGCGATCAAATTAAACCGTTCTCTCTATGATCTGTTTATGGAGAAAAAAACAGAATTTTTGGAATTATCTTCCGACCTCATTTTTAAACTCGACAATAATGTCCCGCAAGGCGGGGCAATTGTCTGCAGTCCCTCCGAGGAAATCCAGACAGACCTCGACTTCCAACTTTCAAATATTATCGACGAGCTGAGGAACCATTTAGGAAATGCCTGATTTAAACCCTTATCTTGAAGCAGTCAATCAATCCGAACCGTTAAGGGTCTTCGGTCGGATAAATGAAGTTACAGGGATTCTGATCAAGGCCTTGGGTTTAAAGGTTCAGGTCGGGGAAGCCTGCACGATTTATGGGGATCGCGGAAATCCTCTGGAAGCCGAAGTAGTTGGATTTCAAGATGGAAAGACATTGCTTATGGCTTCCAGTGAACTTTCCGGCCTCCGACCGGGAAGTCGGGTTTTCCCGGCTGGAGAGAAGGTCTCCATCCGGGTGGGAAACGAATTGATCGGCCGGATTGTTAACGAGCACGGGGAACCTTTGGATGGGAAAGGACCCATACGGGGGAAAGAGTTTCCTTTATTTTCTTCTCCCCCCAATCCGCTTCAAAGGCAAAGAATCTGCGAGCCGATTGATTTGGGGATCCGGGCCATCAACGGGTTGATGACTTGCGGCAAAGGCCAAAGGGTGGGGATTATGGCCGGAAGCGGGGTAGGGAAAAGTGTTCTACTCGGCATGATTTCCAAATATACGGAAGCCGACCTTAATGTCATTGCCCTGATCGGAGAACGGGGCAGAGAAGTTAGGGAATTCATAGAAAAAGACCTTGGGGAAAAAGGATTGGAGCGATCGATTGTTGTTGTTTCAACTGCGGAACAACCTCCTCTGGCCAAAGTACGGGCTGCTTTTACGGCTACGGCCATTGGCGAATATTTTAGAGAACAGGGGCGTGACGTCCTTCTCCTCATGGACTCTTTAACCCGGATAGCCATGGCCCAACGGGAGGTCGGACTGGCCATTGGAGAACCACCCACAACCAAAGGATATACGCCTTCGGTTTTTGCCCTCCTTCCCAAACTCCTGGAGAGGGTAGGTAACGATGGGGGGAAGGGAAGCATCACCGGTTTATATACCGTCCTGGTGGAAGGGGATGATCTGACCGAGCCGGTTACGGATGCTGCCCGAGCCATCCTTGACGGCCATATTGTCCTTTCCAGGGATCTGGCCATGGAGAACCACTATCCGGCCATCGATGTCCTCCATTCCATCAGTCGAATAATGCCCGACATCGTCGATCCCAAGCATAAAGAATATGCCGGCAAATTTGTGGAGACTCTGGCCCGCTATAAAAAGCTCGAAGACATGATCAATCTCGGGATGTACAAAGAAGGGTCGAATCAGCAGGTCGATTATGCCATTGCCATGATCGAAAAAATGAAGGCCTACTTACGTCAGAAGATGGATGAAAAGAGAGATTTTTCCGATTGTCTGCAAGGGCTTTACTGCCTGTTTGATACCCCTGAAGAAATTTAGGCTGGAAATCCATGAGCCAACGCCTTAAAACGGTTTCCAGAATCGGGGAATTGCTCGATCACCAAAAGGAGGTCATCGAGTTACAATGCCATCAAATCCAGAGCCGATTAACCCAGGAAAAGACCCGATTAACAGAATTGGACGATCAACTTCAAGATAACATCGGTCGCTTTGAGGAAGGGCTTAAGAATCGATGGGTTGTTAACCAACAGGATGTGGATTATCTCTATGGGATTTCTTCTTTTCTGCTTGCCAGGATCGAATGGAAAAACAAAGAAATAGCCTGTATCAACCGTGAGTTAAATGAAAAACAAGCCGTCCTTCTGGAAGCCTATAAAAAAATGAAGGCCTTCGAAGTATTTAAAAATAAAATGGTTTTCCAGGAAAAAAGGGAAGGGGACCTTGGGGAGCAAAAGTCCCTGGATTATTTAAGCCTGGTGAAAAGGTCACGAAAATGAACTGGATGCGATTGGTCTTATTAATGGGGATGGGGCTGCTGGTCTCAATACATTCGACCGCCTATGGGCTGGAGGATTCAGCCAAATCTGTTGAACAGAAACGCCAAGAGTTGACCGAGAAAGAGGGACGGCTCAAAAAAGAAGAAGAACGAATAAAGAACATCGAAAAAGAGGTCGATGCCAAGATACAAAAGCTGAACCAGTTGCTGAGCCAGGTCGAAGAGGGAATAAAGAAATTGGAAGAGTTTCGCTCGGAACGGATAGGGCATCTGGTGAAAACATTTGAAGCCATGCCTCCGGAAGAAGGGGCCATCAGACTGGCCGGACTCGAAAAGTCCCTTGCTATTCAAATAATATTCAAAATGAACACCAAAAAAGCAGGGGCCTTGTTATCCACGATGGAACCCAAAAAAGTTGCCGAATTTACTGAAGGGATTTCCAGGACCGAGAAAAAACTTCCCATCAAATGAAAACTTTTCCCGCGTAAAGGCTCTATTTCCCAAATAGCCTTTTATTTTTTTTCCTATCTCATTACCATTTCCTGAATTTTTCTGATAAATTAATCGCTAAAATTATTAATTTTGATGGATTCGTAAAAAGTCGCCGAACGTCCATTTTCGTCATTCCCGTGAAAACGGGAATCCAGTGTTTTTAACTGGTTATGTGTGGCCTGGATTCCCGCCTGCGCGGGAATGACGAGTTTTTACGAGAGCATCAATTTTAATCTATTTTCAATTTGCTATCTATTTTTAAATTAAAATTTGAAAACAAGATCTGGATCTGTCCCATTTGACAAACCTCATAGGCCTTTGGCACGGGAATTGATATTCTTAGTTCGAAAATAGCTCAAAGCTGAAAGCCCAAAGCTCAAAGTAAACAATAAAAAATTAAAATCGCGGTCTGGCGAAACCTATTTTCATGCTTCGTGGCGTTCACTGGGCTGAAGATTCGGTATAAAGTGCGCTTGCTTCTTATAGCAAGAGGAACAGGAATCGGAAAGATGTCGGCTGTTAATGGGATGGATTTGGGAAGTCATCTGATAGAAAAAGGGAACCCCGGTTCGGTCAACCCAACGCCAATCCTCCCTGCGGACGGCCAGAATTCAAACTTTTTAATGGCGATTCTTTCAATGCTCCTAAATAGCACGGGTCAGAGTTCTGGTGGAAGCCAAGGAGCACCGGGTGGGACAAAAGAACCCGAAAAAGAATCAAAAGAAACGAAGGAAGCCCTCCCCCTACCGACTTCGGGGCAGGTCGATGTAACACAGGCTTTCGATCCCTTTTTTTATCCTGTCGATGGTTTGTTGGGGAAATCAGAATCCCAAGGGGCAATTAAAACAGGGGCCGGTGGTGATGAGGGAAAAGTTATTCGAACTACCGTCTACTCGATGCTGGATGGCCATTTAATCAAGGCTGAAGAACCGGGAAAAACAATCCCTGTTTTAACGGACTCCATCGATCCGGGATCTACAGATGGGATTGTTCCGAACGCACCGGCTGTTCACAAAGAAGACCTCAATGCCGGTTTAACTACCGTCCCGCTCATGCCGCAAGAGAAGCAAAAAGAGTTGTTTTCCGTTGAATCTTCCAGGGATGGAAATTTTATCAAGGCCGGAGATGGGGGAGAAGAAAACCCTGTTTTGACGGGCTTCATTGATCCGGGATCGACGAATGGAATAATTCCGGACGCACCTGCTGTTAAAAAAGAAGGCCTCAACGCCGGTTTAACTACCGTCCCGTTCATGCCGCAAGAGAAGCAAAAAGGGTTGTTTTCCGATGAATCTTTCGGTGATGGAATTATTATCAAAGCCGGAGATGAGGGGAGAAAAAACTCTGCTTTGGCGGACTCCATTGATCCGGGATCAACGGATAGGATTATTCCGAACGCACCAGCTGTTAATAAAGAAGGCGGCAAAGCCGATATAAATATCGTCCCTCTCGTGTCCCAGGAGAAGCAGAAAAGGTTGTTTTCTGTTGATTCACTCAAGGATAGCGTTTTCATCAAAACCGGGGAATCAGAAGAAGAAAAACGCTTTTTAATCAATCCCCTTGATTTAAGTCCCGCTACAGGTAATGCAAAAGAGGAAGGAGATTTTAATGCCGGAACCAAGATTTCCTCCCTGTATAGGGTCAATGAAGATAGGCAGATGGCCCTTGCTCAAGAAGGCCTGGAGAAAAAGGATTTGATCCAAAATCAAGAGACCACCTGGAAGGTGGAGGCCGGTCAACCTCAACTTTTTGAACCCAATGGTTCTCCTGGAAATTCGATTAATCCTGAAAATAACCCGGCCCATAAATTACCATCCTCGGCACACTTCCAGAGATCCCTGGAAATGGTCCTTCCCCAGGAGCAGATCTTCACGGTAAAGAGACATGGTCCCTCTTCTCTGGAGGTCTTTCTTGAGCCGGAAGGTCTGGGAAAATTGAACATCGAGTTGAAAATGACGGATCATCATCTCCATGCCCAGATCATGGTCAACGATTCGATCGGAAAAGAATTGATCGAAAACAACCTTCCACAGCTTCTCTCGGAATTGGGGAAAGAAGGATT
>JACRBX010000346.1 GCA_016219225.1 Deltaproteobacteria bacterium | reverse complement strand
TGGAAGGTATCCATCATTCCCGGGAAGGAAGAGATGGGAAGGCCCTTGACCGCTACGGAAGAACGGACGGCCACAAAAACCTGATCCGGGCCGGTCAACTTATCTATGGAATCCGTCAATTCCCTTAATAAATCGGCAGGAATTGGGGCGGAGATAATCAGGTCTCTGATTTCATTAGTCTTACCCTCGATAATGGCATAATCCTCGTAATCAAAACCGGCAACGATCCCATTAATTTTGGGCTGCAAATCATTTTTTTCAAGGTGATGATGAAGAGAATCGGCCAAGACGCAGAAACCAGGCGGTACGTTAAATCCTGCCTGAGTCAATTCCCCTAAGTTGGCCGCTTTTCCACCGGCCTCCTGGATATCTTCCCTGGTCATTTCTTCGAAAAATTTAACGAAGGTTCCGATTGGGATCACCACCTTTTTTATAGAGTCTTTCTTTAAGTCAGTATAATATCAAAAATAATGCCAGGAAGTTCTTGCTTCTCAATTTGTTGTAATAATTGATAATTTAATAAAGTAAAGGTAACAGGCCGAAATTAGATGAAATATTTTAACTTATTGAAATTTAATGATATTTTAAGACAAAACGTGACGCATTTTTGTTGCATGCCACAAAAATGGTTCGCCGCACAGCAGTTGCTCTCTTCCCTCAAATCCCGCCGTTGGCGGGACTCCTTAAGCGAAGCGATCTTCGAACAACGCAAAAAATCGAGGATAGTTCAAAATTCTGCTAGATAAATTCTCAGACTTAGCCGGTTAGAACACCTGCGACTGAAAGCAGGTTGCCGGGGTATATATTTCCATGAACTTCTTAGGAGTCCTTTAGAAAGGGATTCTGGGAGAGTTTGTACTTTCTTAGCAGCCGTTGAAAACTGCTTCGATGCATATGGATTTCTCTGGCGCTTTTCGAAATATTCCAATCGGTCTTTCCCAATAATTTATTGAGATAATCCTTTTCGAAGGCCTCGATCAGCTCTTTTTTGGTTTTACGGAAATCAGGGAGTTTTTGGGATTCGGCCGGTATTCCCTGATAAGCAGGCATAACCACGCCCTGGCCCAGGCCTCGGATTTCGGCCGGAAGGGCTTCCAGGTTAATAATCTCGGTATTGCTCGTAATGATCATATGTTCCATGACATTTTTCAATTCCCGAATATTACCCGGCCAGGGATAATCGATCAGGTATTTTAAGGCTTCATTGGACACCTGGGATATTTTGCGGCCGATTTTTTTATTAAAAATTTGAAGGAAATAGTCGATCAGGGGGAAGATATCCTCTTTACTTTCCCGTAAAGGAGGCAAGTAAATCGGAACGACATTCAGGCGATAAAAGAGGTCTCTTCTGAATTGCTCTTTTTCGACTAAGGTTTTTAAGTCCCGGTTGGTGGCGGCGATGATCCTGACATCCGTTTCCAGATATTTTTCTCCGCCCACCCGTCGAAAGCGCTTACTTTCCAGAACCCTTAAAATTTTAGCCTGGAGTTTCAACTCCATATCCCCGATTTCATCCAGGAAGAGGGTCCCTTTGTGAGCGACCTCAAATAACCCCCTCTTCAATCCAATGGCACCGGTAAAAGAGCCTTTTTCATGACCAAAGAGCTCACTCTCCAACAAATTTTCAGGAAGGGCGGTGCAATCGACGGTAATGAAAGACATCTTAGCCCTTTGGCTTTTTTTATGAATCATGGCGGCCACCAATTCTTTCCCCGTTCCGGTCTCGCCATAAATCATTACCGTGCTGGTGGTGTCGGCTATACGATTGACTAAATCCAGGACATCATAAAATTTTCGGCTCCTGGTAATAAGCTCCCCATACTGGTAGCGATCGATCTGCCGTTCCAAAACCTCGATCCGATTTTCTAAGGAGATCAATTTCAGGGCCTTTTCAATAACGATTTTTATCTCATTATAATCAAAGGGTTTGGTAAGATAATCAAAGGCCCCCAATTTAATGGCTTCCACTGCGCTGCTGATATCCCCGTAGGCGGTGATAATAATCACATTGGTCTGGACATCCATTTTTTTTATTTCTTTCAACACCTCGAGACCATTGATATCCGGGAGATTCAAATCGAGGAGTACCAGATCAATGTGTTTCCGGGTTAAATGAGTCAAGCCCTCTTTGCCGTATTGGGCCGAATAGACTTCGAAGCCGTCTTGAGCCAAGGAATTGCCAAGATATTTTCTGATATTCTCCTCATCATCGACAATTAAAATACTTCTGGCTAATTCCACTGCTCCGATCCTTCCTGGTCAATAATAGGTAAATAAATCGTAAATATGGTTCCTGATCCCCTTTGGCTCTCTACTTTAATGATTCCTTTGTGGGCCGAGACGATCTCCTTACAAATGGACAACCCTAATCCCGTACCTCCTGGTTTTAAGCTGTAAAAGGGTTTAAAGATCTCCGGCAGATGCTTCTGGTTTATCCCGATCCCGGTATCGGCCAGCGTAATACACAAAAAGGATTTTTGGCTCGAAAGAGTTTCTTCCGGTGAATCTATTCGGGTGGAAACGATGATCTCTCCCTTGTCCGGAATGGCTTGAGAGGCATTTAAAAACAGGTTGAGCAATAATTGATAAATCCGATCCCGGTCGATAAAAACATCCTGGTCTTGAGTACATAATTTTTTTTCCACGGTGATGTTCTTCGACTCTAACTGACCTCCCAAATGAAAGAGGACTTCTTCAATAATTTCTCCTATAATCCGCTGATTTTTTTTTCTAATTCGATATTCGGTTTTTTTGGCTTTCAAGAAAGAGCTGACCGTTTTTTGAATACGGTTTAGATCTTTCATGACACTGTCCAAAATCTGAATATTTTCTTTTTTCTGAAGACTTCCATATAGCGTGGAAAGGCCCAATTTAATACCGGTCAAAGGGTTGTTGATTTCATGGGCTAAGGTATAGGACATATCGGCAATGGAAGATAGTTTGGCGGATTCAACCACCTCCTTTTCCAATTTTTTTTGATTGGTCAGGTCATTAACAATGGACATGACGTAGGTGATGTGATTGGAGTGGTCGAAAATAGGAATAGAGATGGCTGAAAGATAGTGCAGGTTGCCACGGGGTGAATAATAGGTAAATTCATGGGTCAGGCTCTTTACCCCGGTTTGCAAGGTACTTTTTAATCGCTTTACAATGGCCTCTTTATGCCTCTGGTCGAAATCCGGTAAAAATTCAAGGGGTGTTTTCCCTAAGGCATTTTCCTTTTTGATTTCAAAAATTTCTTCAAAGGGATCATTAATGAAAATGACTTTAAGCTCCCGATCATGCAGAATGACCGCCGCATTAATCCCTTGAACAATATTATTTAAAACTTTTTCATCTATGATTTTAAAGGCTTTCATTGCGCTTGGACCAATTTCGGAGTGTGCGTTAAAGGTCGTTGAACCTGAAGGTGGCTCCCTGAATTTGAACACTTCGTGGAATCACCATGAAAAAAATACTCCAAATTGGTAAAAAAGGGAAGACCAAATTAAAAGGAGATTACATGCGAAAAGTTCGTTCTCCCTTGACTTAGGGGGACCCTAACGTTATATAATGCCTGCCCAGGCAGCGCTTCACTCCGCCTCCCTGGCCGGAATCATCGCAACAGGTTTTCGCCTGGTGACGGGGTCTTTTAACGCGTTGATCAAACATGGAAAGGTAAAAATTTGTTAATCAAACCGGATTGCATCCCCTGTATTTTAAAGATGGCCGTCTCGGCCATCAGGAAATTGACCGATGATGAGGCGGTCCTTAAAGAACTGACGATTAAAATACTCCAAATTCCTGCCTTGCGGGGCATTGACTGGGATCTCACCAGCGCGGGAGCCGTTGAACCGGTCATGGATATAATCGTGGAGACCTTCAATACACCTGATCCGTTCCAGGCCATAAAGGAAGAACAAAACAAAAAGGGGTTGGAACTCTATCCCCATTTAAAGCGATTGGTTCAGGAATCATCCGATCCCCTTTTCACCGCCGTTCAATTGGCCATCCAGGGAAATGGTATCGACCTGATGATCTCCGATCGTTCAATAGATGTTGAAAAGGCCCTCGGCCAGGAGTTGCAACAGCCGATAGACGAAAAATCCTTCCTGACCTTCCGGGATAAATTAAATAAAGCCCGCCTATTACTCTACTTAGGGGATAATTCAGGAGAAATCGTCTTTGATAAGGTCCTGATAGAGACCATCAGGACCTTATACGATCTTGAAGTCTTCTTCGTGGTCCGGAGTGTGCCGGCTTTAAACGACGTCACTATCCGAGAGGCCCAAAGTGTGGGAATGGACCGCCTGGCCAAAATTATAGAAAACGGACTGAAAGCCCCTGTGCCGGGGACCATCTTGTCCCGATGTTCCTCGGAGTTCAGAGAGTTGTTCGAGAATTCCGATTTAATCATCTCCAAAGGAGGCGGAAATTTTGATTCCCTGGAAGAAGAAAAGGATCACGCCAAAGATATAACCTTTCTCCTCCTGTCTAAATGCCTTCCCTATAGTCGCTATTTCCAGACCGGGATGTACCAACCGATCTTGGCCAATAGATTTTAATTCGAAAATAGATTTTTGGCACGGATTTCACGGATTACACGGTTAAAACCATGGGGTATCCCTCGATCCCGTTAAGTCTGGATTGAGGGATGAAATGGTTAATCAGTGTGTCAGGCTTTGCGCCTGACCCGTGCCTAAATAAGCCTTTGACTGGTCTATTCCCATGCCTCATGGCGCCCGCCCCGGGCATGAGGTTTAGTTCGAAAATAACCCTGGATTAACCTCCATGCTTGTTTGTTCTCCGTCATGCCGGACCCCGTATCAAGTACGGGGTCCGGCCCGATCCGGCATCCAGGGGGTTACGGACTTTCTTTAGCTTGGATTCCGGCTTTCGAATAGGGTTTGTTTTTGGAAGATGACCTGATGGGCGGCATCCCTGAGAATGTGACTTGATTTCTGATCCTATTTTGAGTACGATAGAACCCAATATGAGTACAAAACAATTTTCCGATATCCTTTCAGTGGCTCTTTTTGGAAAGACCAAACGGGCAGTGCTGGCTTTGTTTTTTGCAAACCCGGAGGAATCCTTTTATCTACGACAGATTGCCAGGATAACCGCTGCCGGGCAAGGATCGGTTCAGCGGGAATTAAAAAAGCTGACCGAAGCAGGCATCATCGAGCGCTTCGAGCTGGGCAATCAGGTCTATTTCAAGGCCAAACGTAGTTGCCCCATTTTCCCTGAGTTAAAAGGACTGATATTGAAAACAGCCGGGCTGGCAGAGGTACTTCGGTCCGCTTTATCATCGGTGTCTGACAGGATCGACCTGGCCTTCGTCTTTGGCAGTCAAGCCCGGGCGGAGGCCAAAGCTACCAGCGACATAGATTTATTTATTGTCGGGAATGTTGATGAGCTTGAACTGCACCGGTTTATCAGTCAAGCCGAGGGGCAACTGAACCGCCCCATCAATTATACCTTTCTGACCCCTCAAGAGTTTAAAAAGCGACAGAAGGAAAAAGGAGGGTTCCTCTCACGCGTTTTGGCCGGGGAGAAAATTTTTATTATAGGGGACAGCCATGGATCTTGAGGAACTCCTTAGAGAAGGACGCATCCGTAAGGAGAAAATATCCTTTCAAGAAATTAAAAGGGCTTTGGCCAGGGCAGAGAGGGATTTGAAAACAGCACGAAAAATAATGGCCGAGGATTGGGATTGGGGTTTTGCGGTAACCTATAATGCCGTCCTCCAGGCCTCCCGGGCTTACATGTTTGCTAAGGGCTATCGTCCATCTCACGGGGAAGGTCATAAGAATACCTTTACCTTCATGAAAATCGTCATGGGGGAGGAGTACGAGGATTTGATCTCCTATTTTGACCGCATGCGCAACAAACGAAATCAAGCTATTTATGATGTGGCCGGATTAATTACCGAAACGGAAGCCAAAAACCTTTTTGCCAAGGCGACTGAATTTGTAAAATTGATTTTTATAGCCGTCAACTTTGAAACTTCCAACCCGAAAGGCTAGTCCATGAAACAGCCCGGGAAGCCCCCTTTTAAAAAGAAAACGGACCTTGACAGGATAAAGCTTTTTATTCGTGAAGGGGAGGGGCTTACTTTAGAGTTCAAGGAAAAATTCACCCCTCGGATAGATGAAGACCTGGTAGCCTTTGCCAACACCAAGGGCGGTACCTTGCTACTCGGAGTCCGGGATAACGGCTCCATTTCCGGGGAACGCCTGTCCAACGACCTGAAGGCACGGATCAACAGCCTGGCCAGGAACTGCCAGCCCCCCATTGCCATTGAGATGACTCAAACAGATAATGTAGTGGCTATTGAGGTGCCGGAAGGATCTGAAAAGCCCTATAGCTGCCGGGCCGGATATTTCAGGCGGCTTAACGGGACCACCCAGAAGATGAGTCACCAGGAAATTCGGATCATGTTCCGGGAAAATGAAACGGTTCCTTTTGAGGAAAGGACGGTCAGAGGGTTCTCTTTTGAGGATATTTCCAAGGCCAAGATTCGTTCTTTCATAAAAGAGGCCGATATCCATCTCGGCAATATCTCTGCCGCCGATTTCCTCCGCAGCCTGAAAGTAGCCGATGAATCCGGTGTCAAAAACGCGGGTATTCTCTTCTTTGCCAAGGATGTTTATGACCACCTGCATCAGGCCCAAATGACACTTCTGGCCTTTAAGGGGACTGACCGGCTCCACATATACGACCGTAGCGATGTAAGGGACGATTTGCTAACCCAACTCAATGAGGCCGTTGCGTTTTTAAAAAAACATCTAAACATCCGAAGTGAAATCCGGGGATTCGATCGGGAGGACATTTACGAGATACCCCTCGATGTCTTACGAGAGGCATTGGTGAATGCCCTTATGCACCGCGACTACAGCATCACCGGTACGCAGGTCAGTGTCGAGGTCTATGATGACCGGGTGGAGATCGTGAACCCAGGCAGTCTACCTGAAGGTCTTTCAATTCAGGACCTTGGCAAAGTTTCGGTGCGGCGAAATGAAATAATTGCTGATCTGTTCTTCCGTTTGCACAAGGTCGAGCGTATTGGCATGGGAATCCAGAAAATGAAGGATGCCATGGCAGCGGCGGGACTTCGCGAACCGACCTTCGTACCGAACGCCTTCTTCCGGGCCATTTTCTATCGCTCGCCGGAATTTGCCCTGAAAGAAAAAGAGAGGGGTAGGCCTCCAGAGTTGGTGGAAGGGTTGGTGGAAGGGTTGGCGGAAAATCAGAAAAAAATCCTGATACTGATAGCTCGTAACCCTCGGGTATCAAAAAAGGCAATGGCCCAATCACTGGGCATAAGCACAACCGCCATAGACAAAAACCTAACGACATTGAAACAAAAAGGCTTTATTCGCCGTGTCGGTCCGGATAAAGGTGGATATTGGGAGGTGGTCCCTTGAGAGGAACGACAACCGAGGGGGAAATCAAGCTCAATGTCACCGTTAGCACTACAATCGATATAAAGGCGAATCCGGGGAACAAGTGATTAAACAGGTTTATGTCCAAGAAGAGGCCCAAGTCACACCTCATGATACACCCCAAAGGGAATTTGGATTAAGTTTTTGGTGGAGGATAGAAGGGTTTACTGTTATGCAACTCGGAATCAACGTCCCGATTGTGGTAAGTTTTAAAATGATAAGAAAACGACCGCATTTCCATCCCCTCGATCCTTCCACCTCAAAGAGAAGTAAGACACCTTTGGCAGAAAATGATTCGGCAAAAAGTTGGGATTGACTTTAACTGTTTGTTATGGTTTAAGTTGTTCATCATTAAATAGTTTTTCGGCTGGTAACCCTAACCCGAAAGGCTGGTCCATGAAGCAGTCTAACAAAAACCCCATTTTTTGAAGAAAATGGGGTTTTTGTTTTCACGACGGTGGATCTAAGATATTCGATAACATAGAAAATGACGGCACCATCGGCCTTAACGAGATAATCGACAGTTCGGAGCGAACAAGATTTCTGAGTTGGTTGTTTTAATCTCAGGAGTTGAAAGAGATTGCCGACAAGATTGACCTCAGTAACGAAATCAGGAGATACTAAATGGCAGATAACAACGAATTGGAAAGAACGCTCTGGGCGGCGGCGGATAAGCTGCGCAATAATATGGATGCGGCGCAGTATAAGCACGTCGTTTTAGGGTTGATCTTTCTCAAATACATCTCCGATGCCTTCAACGACCTGCATGAGAAACTGAAAGAAGGAAAGGGGGAGTTCGAAGGGGCAGACCCGGAGGATCGGGACGAATACCTGGCCCACAATATCTTCTTTGTGCCCGAGAAAGCCCGCTGGCAATTCCTTCAAGACCGGGCCAAGCAGCCGGGGATTGGCAAGCTCGTTGACGAGGCCATGGAGGCCATCGAGAAAATCAATCCTCCACTCAAAGGGGTTCTGCCCCAAATTTTTGCCGATCCCGATTTGAGTAAGCAGCGTCTTGGTGAGTTGATCGACCTCATCGCAACAATCGGATTTAATCAGGATGGCCACCAATCACAGGATTTACTTGGGCGGGTGTATGAATACTTCCTCGGCCAGTTTGCCGACGCCGAAGGCAAGAAAGGAGGGCAGTTCTGGACTCCGCAAAGTATAGTCAAACTTCTGGTCGAAATGCTGGAGCCTTACAAGGGACGCGTTTATGACGGCTGTTGCGGCTCGGGCGGCATGTTCGTCCAGAGCGAGAAGTTTGTCCTCAGCCATCAGGGCAACATCAAGGATATTTCGATTTATGGGCAGGAGTCGAACCCCATCGCCCAAGGGGCGAAGCTGGAAAAGATCATTACGGAATTTGAAATATGTCAGACAGTGGCATCTCTTCTATAGCCAACGTGAACCAATTGGGCAACAACCTGTTCCGCAAACACCGCAGAGCGAGATCGGGCAACAGATTGTTGCCCAAATTACGGCCATCCCCTGGGGCCATAACATCGCAAATCATCACCAAATGCAAAGATGTGGATGAGGCACTGTACTACGTGCAAAATACTATGCTCCACAACTGGAGCCGCAGCGCATTGCCGATAGTTCGAACCGCGGCAGGTCGTATGTTTTATCGGAAATTTGTCGGAAATGAATTAGAAGAATAAAAAATCCGGCGAGATGCCTATGGGGTAATCGAATAATCCCGGCTTTAAACTGGTCGAATTCAACCAGTTTGGATTGAATCCGCTTTTAAAATCTCAAAGTGGCCTTGCACCTCAAGGGGTTGAGCAACAGGGTCAGGCCGTCCAGGGCACTGCGGACATGGATATCGGCGGCCAGGATGGCATCGACGGCGCACCCTTCCCCTTCGGAAACGGCAATCCCCACCCTGGCTGATTTCAGCATCCGACGGTCGTTGTTCCCGTTTCCAAAGGCGACGACCGATTCCGGGCCGAGCTTTTTTAGGTAGTCCTCTTTTTGCACATCGTGATTCGGGCCGGTCAGGATATGGATCAGGCATGGAACCCCGGCCAGTTCCTCTTTGGCCCTCCCGAAGGTGTCGGCCGTCAGGATATGAATCGTCAACAATCGGGCCAGTTGGTTTAAGGCGTCCTTGACGCCGGGAAGTAGCCTGCCGTCCACGGAAAGGGTCCCGGTAAAGTCCGATACCAGATGGGCCAACCGCACCGGGCCGAAACCCGGGATATCGATCTCAATCATAGCGCCTCTCTGTTAACTCTTTTCTTCCTTCAGATAGCTTTTGATTTCTTCATCATGGGGATCCCTTTTGAGGGCCTCCAAAAAACAGTCCTGGGATTCTTTTTCTTTCCCGAGGGTTTGTAAGGCCAGACCCAAAAGCCGGTAAACCTCTTTGATCTCATCCCCGCGGGACAAGGCCTGGTTCAAGGCATTTACCGCCCTTTTTGGGAACCCATTCATCAACAGGGCCTTGCCCAGGTTCAACCAATAAAGGCCTTTGTCCGGCTCGATTCGGGTGGCCTGTTGGCAAAGAGACAAAGCCACCTTGATGCTTTCCCCCTGACCAAGGTAAAGGGCCCCCAGATGGCTCAAGGAAAAGGCGTCCTGGGGATGAATTTTCAAGGCTTTTTTATAATAGGCCGTAGCCTCCTTCTGTTTCCCCAGGGATTCTTCGCACTCCCCCAGAACCCGATAAATAAACCCTTTCTTATCCGGAGTCTCTTCGGCCTTTTTAAACCAGTTCAGTGCCCGGTGCAAATCCTTTTGGTCCCGGTAAAGCCGGCCCAGATGATAGGCCAAATCAAAGGGTGCCCCATTTTTTTGGGCCAGGGTTTCCCAGGTCTGGAGGGCTTTTCCCCCCTCACCCAACCGGGCATAGGAAAATCCGAGATTAAAGGAAGCCATAAAATCTTCCGGAGAAAGGGCCAGGACCCGGTGGAAGGATTCAACGGCCTGATGAAGTTGGCCCAGATTGGCATAACAAACCCCCAGGCTGTTTAAGGCATTGATGTTGTTCTGGTCCAAAATCAAGGCCTTTTCATATTCCCGGACGGCCCCCTGGACCTCTCCATGGTTATAGAGTTTGTCCCCGCTGATGTTAAGGGTGACGGAATCAAAGACGACAATGGAACCAGGCCCCAGGAAGGCCAGATGATCCAGGGTCTTGATGGTATTATCCAGGATCTCCCCTTTATGGAAAGGGACGCAGGGGTAATCGGCCAGGACAAAGGAAAGGGAAAGATTGAGCGTTTGTTTCAAGTGTTCGCTTACCTTCCTGGCCCACAATCCGGCCTCTTCCTGATCCATTTCCGGGACAAAAAGAATGAACCCGTCGCGGCCGTAGGGACCGATTACCCCGTTGGCCGGGAGATTCTCCTCAAGGTTAAGGTTCATTTCTTTTTGGATTTCCAGGAGACTGTTTTCGCCCCAGAGCTTGAGGCGGTCGGTATAATCATCCAGCCGTCCGATGAGGAGAGAAAATTTTTCGGTGCTTTTTAAGGCTTCCCGAAACTTCAGTTGGAACATTTGAAAAGAACGAAGAGGACCATTGGACAAAAGGATCTCCCCTTTGGTCGCTCCCATCTTTTGACTTAAAGGGGAAACCAGTCGTACCCGATCATTTTTCAGGATGGGTTTTCCCGATTCCCTAAGATAGACGATCTCGGCAATACAGAGATCTTCCTGGATCTCGAGTGGAATGGCCAACCCTTTCTCCTGATCCGGGTTGTCCTCTTCCGGAATTGAAAAACGCATAAAGGGACTGACCCCGGCTTTTTGCCCCAGATTGATGACTATCCGATGGCTGGGGAGGAGATCCAACACCTTCCCGGCCTGATAAAGTATTTCATCATAGCCCAGGACAAAATTTTCTCCCCAATTTTTAGCAAGTTCCAGGGCCGTCCAGGCCTTGTCCCACCAGGTGGTCATTAAGGAATACTTTGAAGGGTTTCCTTGAAAAGTTTCCTGGTCTCGATGATCAAGACCTGCCCAGCCGACTTGATAGATCCATTTCTGATCGATTTCGGAAGAAATGCGGAAGGGTATGGAAGATGGACCATCCCCCTCTTCCAAAGAAGGGATTACAAAACCGATAATCAGGGGCTGATGATGAATGGCGGCCAGGATCGTTCCTGCCGGGAAACAACCGGGAAGATCTTTTAACCAGATTTGAGAATCCGTTTCCAGGAAGGTTGAAAAGGTACCGGTCTTGTTCTGTTTGGAATGAAGGGAAAGGAAGCCGAGGATCATGGTCTGGGAAGGTTGTCCCCCGGCCAGACTCAATTTTTCCGGTTTTAGCTCGCCCCCTTTTTTAGACCAATCCTTTATTATCCGAATTAATAATTTCCGAAAGGCCCATTCATGATAAAGCCCGGTAACCGGATCCAACTGAACCTGTTTTTTTAAGGCCGCCATATCGAGGGCCAGGCTGGATAGACGCTCCAGAAGGTGCCTTTCCCGGTCATCCGGAAGCTGGGAGAAACCAAAGAAGACCAAAAATCCTATGGATTTGCCGTGAAAGGCCAAGGGCCAAAAAAGCCTTTTCCGCACCGGATCATAATGCATTTCATATTCAGTAACCCACCGTACTTCCACAAACTCTTCCAGTTTTCCCCCTTCCTTCCAACTCAAAGCCGACTGAGGGTGTTCGGGAAAATAAAAATTGATAGACTGGAAAGGGAAAAGATCATGGAAGATCCTCGAAAATAGAGAGCGGGAGGCCATCAAATCTTTTGTGGAAAGGTCGGGAATGGTTGAAAAAGACATGCCTGGATATCCTTCCGGATCCATCCTTATTCATGGATATTATGTACCAGAAAGGAAGATATATGGCTGCCTGAAATTTGTCAACCAACAGTATTAAAAATAATTGTTTTTTCTTTTAAGTATGATAAAATAATAAATTTTATAAGGTATTGGTAATCGGATTTCATGCCCGGCAGGCGCCATGGGGCTTGAAAATGGATTAAAAGGGGCAAAGGGCTATAGGCGATGGGCAAAGTGCAAGGTCCAAGGTTTTTACACCTGCAACTTGAAACTTGCAACTTTCTCTTCAACTGATCCCCGAACCCTGATCCCTGAAAGTTATTTTCCTGTCAAAAGGGGGAGAGTTTATTCCTCAGGAAGAAGAAGTTCCCCATTATTTAGGTCATCGAAAACGGTTGAAGGACCGCTTTGTCCGGTCCGGATTGGAATCGTTTCAAGATTACGAGGTGGTGGAACTCATCTTGACTTATGCCCAGGCCCGGAAGGATACCAAACCTCTGGCCAAGGCGCTGTTACAGACTTTTGGCTCCCTGAGAGGGATATTAGAAGCCCCTGTTGAAGAACTCAAAAGATATCAAGGGCTTGGAGAGCATAGCGGCTTACTTTTTAAACTGATTAAAGAAGCCTCGGACCGTTATCTCCGCGATCGCTTGCTTGAGGCTCAGGATGTGATCACCTCTCCAATGGATCTGGTTAATTATTGCCAGTCTAAAATGGGCTGGCTGAAAGACGAACAATTCCGGTTGATCTATCTGAATACCCGGAATCAGGTTATTGAAGAAGAAGTTTTGCAGGAGGGGACGGTGGATCAAACCGTAGTCTATCCCCGGAAGGTCATGGAAAGGGCCATCAGGTTAAAGGCAACCGCTCTGATCCTGGTCCATAACCATCCGGCCGGTTCGCCCTATCCTTCTCCGGAAGATCGGGAGTTGACAAGGACATTGATGCAGGTGGCCAGAAATTTACAGATAAAGGTCCATGACCATTTGATTATCGGACGGGAAGGTCATTTTAGCTTTTTGGAAAATAACCTGATATAATCTATGAACAGCATGGGGGATGACGAAAAAAAAATGAGCGACGCTGAAATCTTGCATAAAGAGTTAGAAGAAATTTTAAAACACAAATGGATAGAATCGGAAAAGGCCGGATATGATCTGGGCGATCAGGCGGTCTGGGACTGGGTCCAAAAATATGCCCATGAATTCAGGGAATACTGGCAAAAAAAGAATTCCTCCTAAGCCCCCACGGATTTGTTTCCAACCTCCCTCCTTTTTTTGTCGTTGCAAAACAGAACAAGTTGTGATTATTATGTTTTTATTTTTTTGGAATGATTTGGTATGGCCCATCCAAGCAAAAAAGATCTTTTCCGGGTCAAAGCCAAAGAAGAGGGATACCCGGCCCGGTCGGTATACAAGCTAAAAGAGATCCAAGAGAAATATACACTGATTCGACCCGGGCAGCGCATCGTCGACTTAGGCTGCCATCCCGGTTCCTGGCTCAAGTTTTGTTCTCAGACCGTGGGACCGGAAGGTCTGGTCCTGGGATTGGATTTGAAAAATCCGACGATTCCAATGTCCCCTAATATTGCTTTCTTAAAAACCGACCTGTTAACCGTCCCGGAAGAACAGATCAAGAAATGGGCCGGCGAAGTCGATTTGGTTTTAAGCGATCTCTCTCCCAAAACAAGCGGGATAAAATGGCTGGATCATCAGCGTTCTCTGGATTTAAATAACCGGGCCTTGGATCTCGGTTTTCTTATTTTAAAAAAAGGGGGCGCCACGGTTTTAAAGATTTTTGAAGGGCAAGGCTCAAAAGATTTTATAAAAAAAATGAAAACCCGGTTTGAACAGGTTCAGATTCATAAACCCAGGAGTTCACGTCAGGAAAGTCCGGAAATCTATTTAATCGGGAGAGGATTTAAAAGGTAATCCATATTGTATTAAAGCTTCGTGCCCGCCTGATGCGGGCTTCACGTAATATGAAAATTTCATTTTTTTATTAGTTATTGAGGATAAAAGGAGGAAGGTATGTCCGGGCATTCCAAGTGGAGCACCATAAAACGAAAAAAAGGGGCCGCCGATGCGAAACGGGGAAAGGTTTTCTCAAAAATTATCAAAGAGGTTACTATCGCCGCCCGAATCGGAGGGGGAGACCCGGAGGGAAATCCCCGGTTGCGGGCAGCCATCGCCTTGGCCAAAAGTGAAAATATGCCCAAGGATAATATCGACCGGGCCATTAAAAAAGGGACCGGG
>JACRBX010000345.1 GCA_016219225.1 Deltaproteobacteria bacterium | reverse complement strand
GAAGGAACAGATCGTTTCCAACCATAATTGGCGAAGCATGGAAGGTGTCGTCGAGTGTGTTTTTGGCCAGAATAGAAAATTCCGGACCTGCCTTAACCACATTGATTACATTGGTGGCCGCCACGTAAATTTTGTCTTTATTGCCCGTTGGCGACGAGAAAATATTGGTAATTCCATCCAGTTTCTGATTGCTGTACGCTGGCTTTCCGGTTTTGGCATCCAAACAAGTCATAATTCCGTTGTTCCCTTTCAGGAAATACAGATAACCATTCATCAGCACCGCACTTGGCGTGTATGGCGTATCCTGATTGTATTCCCACAAAATGGCCGGAGTACCGGTGATATCGCCACTCGCCTTGGCCAGATCAACGGCCTTCAAAGCCGTTCCGCGAAAACCACTCATCAGGTATAAAATGCCGTCGGCATACATCGGGTTCGGAATCACGTTGCGCGTCATTCCGGTGCATTCCCAAATGATTTTTCCGGTTTAGATAGACAATGGCGGTGCCGAATCCCATGGTCTGGGATACCACCGTGGCCCAGGCCGCTCCCTTCAGGCCGAAATGCGGGAAGGGACCAAAGCCACCGATGAAGAATGGGTCCAGTATGGCGTTGAGGCCTATGGCCACGGCCATAAATAAGAGCGGGGTCATTGTATCGCCTATC
Source organism: Deltaproteobacteria bacterium (assembly GCA_016219225.1). Lineage (NCBI taxonomy): Bacteria > Pseudomonadati > Myxococcota > Myxococcia > Deltaproteobacteria bacterium. Next base: position 14,541 of record JACRBX010000345.1, on the reverse strand, counting down.
CCCCGCAGGGCGGAGTTGATGATAAAGGCGACATAGAAGATTATGAAACCACTGAGGGTGATTTTCAGATAGCTCGAGGCCATAGCGAAATTTTCAGATGGGGTCTTCATGAACCTGAGAATGGAATCGGCGGACATCACGGCAACTACAGACAAAACGGCACCCAGAATGAGGGCCAGAGAAAAGGAGCTGTTAATGACCTGATTCACTTTGGACAGGTCTTTAGCCCCGTAATACTGGGATACGAGGATGGTGGTGGCCATGGACATACCCAAAGCAAAGCCGATAAGGATGAAGATCACGGGAAAACTGACACCCACAGCCCCTACCGCATTTTCTCCCACCAGGTGGCCCACCCATATGGTGTTAATGGTGTTTTGACCTATGTGGAGGAGGTTGCCGGCCAGCATGGGAAGGGAAAAGCTGAGCAGATGCCGGGGTATGCTGCCTGTGGTGAGATCGACTCCGAGACTCCTATCCATCAACCATTTCTTTTGGGTCCGAGTCCTGATCAGGACTTCTTTTCCCTTTTCTTGAAGATGATCCGGATCGGGCAGAGATCGAATTTAAAATATTCCCGAAGCTTATTGGTCATATACCGCTGGTAGGAAAAATGGATATTTTCCGGATAATTGGCAAAAAAGACAAAGGTGGGCGGTTTGGTTTCCGCCTGGGTCCCAAAGTAAATTTTAACGCGCTGCCCGCCTTTTAAAGGCAGAGAGTGCTCGGAAAGGATTTTTTTCAGGGCCTGGTTCAGGGGGCCGGTATCCACCCGGCGGATATATTGGCGGTAAACCTGATGGACGGTATTTAAGAGTTTTTCTCTGCCAAATCCGGTTTGGGCCGAAAGGGGCAGGATCGGAGCGAAGGAGAGATATTTAAGGTGGTAACGGATCTCTTCTAAAAATAGTTTTTTATTTTTGAGATTTTTTTCAATCAGGTCCCACTTGTTGACCCCGATGATACAGCCTTTGCCTTTTTCAAAAGCGAGACCCGCCACCCGGGCATCCTGATCGGTTACGCCTTGTGAGGCATCCAGCAGGATGACGGCTAGATCCGATTGATCGATCCCCTTGATGGCCCCGAGGACGGAGAATTTTTCCAGCCGCTGGTCAATCCGGGCCTTCCGGCGGATCCCGGCCGTATCGACCAGGAGATATCCCTGCCCTTTATAGTCAAAGGGGGTATCGATGGCATCTCGCGTTGTCCCCGGCTCGGAACTCACTAAAACCCGGTCAAAGCCCAAAATAGCATTGACCCAGGAGGACTTGCCGACATTCGGACGCCCGATGACAGCCAAACGGATCCGTTTTTCTTCTCCGGCTGCTTCCTCCATCGGGGGCAGATGGGCGATGATGGCGTCTTTCAGGTCCTGGACCCCACTGCCATGGAGGGCCGAAAGAGGCAGGGGGGTATCCATGCCGAGGCGATGATATTCGGCCAGGCCGGCGGCCAACTTGGGATTATCTATTTTATTAACCGTATAGATGACCGGTTTGGAAGTCTTGCGCAAGCGATGGATGACCTGCTCATCGGCCGGGGTCAGACTTTTTTGTCCGTCTCCCACAAAGACGATCAGGTCGGCTTCCTCCAGGGCCATTTCAACCTGCTCTCGCAGTCCTGTGTCCATGCCCCCTTTCTTGTCCCATTCAAAGCCGCCGGTATCAATCAGGGTGATCCTTTTCCCTTCCCAGGTCACCTCCTGGTAATTCCGGTCCCTTGTGACCCCGGGCTGATCGTCCACTATGGCCTTTTTTTTTCGAATCAGACGATTGAAGAGGGTGGACTTGCCGACATTAGGGGCACCGACGATAGCTACCAAAAAACCCATTGAAAAACCTTTCTTGCAGGATGAGTGCAAACGATTACGGTCCGACAGTAAAACGACCGTATTCTTTAAAATGATTATCGAAAGAAAAAGCCGTTGGAATTTGAAGGCGCTCCATAATGATAAAACTGGTACAATCGGTGAAACTGAAATCATGATCGGAGAAATTTTTAAAGAGTTGCCAGGCCTTCTCAATAATTTCAGGGGTTATATGTTCAATTCGAAGGAATTGACTTTTTCGGAGGTCTTCACCAAATTGAATGGCAATATGATATCCGGCCCGAAAACGGATCACTGTATAGCTTTCGTCCAGAACATAATCTGTAGTGATAAAGGGGGTACCTGCTTTTAGACAGGAATCCCGAAAGGTAACGGCTTGAAGATGATGGGTATCCCGTTTATTTTCAATGGCCAAAAAGGCAGAGGTATCCAGGAAAATCATGGTCCGGTTCTTGGGTCGAAAATGGCTTTCAAGGTTCGACGTTCAATGTTCAAAGTTAGGAGAAACCCTTTTTCATGCCTCGTGGCGCCCACCTTGAGGCATGAGAGTTTACCATCAATAAAGATAACGATCATGATTTTCAGATAAATCTGTCGGCCCGTCAAAAGACCCGCGTCTTTTATATAAAGGATCTGTCTGATAATTTTTGCGGACTTCGGCCGGAGGACGAAGACGAAATTCATCAATCATCCGACGAATAAACCCAGTAACAGAGGTCCCATTGGCCTTGGCTTGCTTCTGCAGTATCTCATATTGATCAACGGACAGTTCAATAGTGAGGCGTTTCGTGGCCATCTTTCAATCCCCCTATTTAGATATGTACGTACATATTATAGATGGGAAATATCATCGGGTCAAGCACTCTTTTTTTATTGACATCTTTATGGAAAGGTTTAGATTTACCTCCGTCGGTCTATATTTACGGCCGACCAGCGAGTTCCCTGGTAGTTTACCAGGGGAGCGGGGGACCCGATCATTCGGGGCGAATCCGTCTACACGGTAGGGCCTGTTACCTCCGGCCCGAGCCCGTCAGCTAACCTCGTAGCTAAGAAGGAGGAATATGTCGATAAAATGCCTTTGGGCGTTTCCTGCCTATATCTTCGGGCTTGGCCTTTGCCGGAGATCTTTTCGTACCCAACCGGGATCCGGAGGGCCAAGACTTTCAGCCTGGAACGTTACAGGTTCCGGATGGAACCTAATCAGTCCCGACCCGTTTCGATTCATTATCCCAAGTTTCCATTCTCCCTGTTTTTAAAGGACCTGCCATGAAGCCCATTATTCTTATTATCCTGAATGCAGGTCTTATAGTATTATTTTTCTTTTTGCTCCGCCGGCGCAATCTTCTTTCCTATCCCCATGGCGGCCGGATCTGGCTCACCTACCTGGCCGTAGGGGTTATCACCTTGATGGATGAGTTCACCTCTATCTTTTACGTCCCGGCTGAAGCCTACCGTTTTATCGGATTGAGCGCCATTCCCTTTATTGTCCTCACCAGCCTGTTGATCCGTTTTATCAGCACCCGGTTGACCGAAGTGGCGGAAATCCTGGAACACCATAAGCTGATCGGCGGCGGGGTCTATTCCTTTTCTTACCTGGTATTGGGCCCCATGGTCTCTTTTGTGGCCGTGGCCTCGATTATGGTGGATTACATCCTGACGGCCTGTATCTCGGCGGTCAGTGCGGTCTCCAACGCCACCTCCTTTTTTCCCCTGGGCCCATCGACCTCAATGATCATCGTGCTGGCCATTATCTGGGCCGTGGCCGGCTTGAATATCCTGGGTATCAAGGAAAACGCCCGGTTCACCTTCATGATATTCATCGGGGCGGCTTTTATCATGCTCAACCTGATCGCGTCCGGTCTTTTAAATTTGGATAAAGGGTCTTTCAGTCAAATACAACTGGCAACGACTCAGGCCATAAAACACGTCAATACCGGCTCGATTCTGGGAAATTACGGCCATTTCATTTCAAGTCTCGCCTTTTGTATCCTGGCCTACTCCGGGGTGGAATCGGTCCTTCAAACCGCGGGATTTCTGCGAAGTTGGAAAGAAATCCACAAGGCCTACTGGTTTTTGGCCCTAACCGTAGGGGTGGTGACCCCTTTAGTGACCATCCTGGTGCTATCCACCCGGATCGATTTCAAGGCCCATGAAGGCGATCTGATCACCCATTACGCTACCTTGCTGAATGGCTTTCCTTTTGGTTTGGCGGTCGGGGCACTGGCCAGCATCACCCTGACCATGGCTATTAATACCGCCTTCGTGGCCTCCAGCGAACTCATGGAACGGGTGGCCCATCGCTATGGCTTTCAATGGCTCATCGCCGTCAATCGCAAGCAATCCCTGTATCGTATTCATATTGCCAGCGCCACCTTTTTTTCCATTATTATTTTTCTAACCAGCGGGAGCCAAACGGAACTGGCCAATATGTATGCGCTGGGACTTCTGGCCTCTTTTTGCATTAATATGGGTTCCCTCATCCTCTATCGCTATTTCAAAGGTAAAGCCGAAGGGATGACCTATTCTACCAGCCGTTTGGGGACCCTCATCCTCTGGATCATCCTGATCAGTTGTTTTATTTTCCTGGCTATCGATAAACCCCGGGCTACCCTGTTATGGGGTACGGTCACCGGGGCGATGCTCCTGGGAGGATTCCTGATAGCCAAAAAAAGATCTCCGGAGTTGAAGGAGATTGAACTGGCTGAAAATGAAATGGAGATGATCCTTTTTCTGGCAGAATCCGAAGAAAAGGAGGTCCATCTTTTCTTTCGAAGGTCCGAGGAGACCGAAAGGACGCACCATAAAGATAATGAAGCCTACATTACCTTTTATTCCCCCCGGGTCGGCGGGCTTCCTCCGAAAAATGCCCCCAATCATTTTCGTTTTCCTTTATCCAAAATTTCCCTTTATCATCGCATCGTGGCCATCTTGAAGGTCTTGGAGTATGAAATGAGCGATCGTCAGGTGGTGGTTCACTTCGGCTGGCCCTTGTCTTCCTGGCTGGAACGCTTCTCCATCGGAGTCATGGTCTTTAACCTGATGCGTTTGCCAAGGCTGTTTCCGGATTTTGAATTCGACATCCATTATTTCAAACGGCCAACTTCGTTAAAATAAAACGAAGGTCGGGAAAGGTGTCTCATGGAAAGTGGGTCAGGAAAAACAAGAGGGCTATGGCTGGTTTTGAGTGTCCTTGTTCTGCTTTCCCTATTGATCGGTATCGGTGTTAAATACAACAACATCCTGAGTGTAAAAGATGTGGCCGGCCTGATGACTAAAAAGCTGGAAATCCTTTCCCGGATGCGCATCCATCTTCTCAAGTCCGTTGAAGCGGAAAAAATGGCCGTTATGGCCGATACGGATGAATCTTCCAAGGCCTTCGCCGACCAGGCGGAAAAAGCGGCCAGGGCTGTAGATCAGGACCGGCGGGAACTGGACCTGCTGATCCGGAAAGATTCGACGGGGCAGGAGATCAAATTGTTGCAGGAATTCGACCTATGCTTCAGGGAGTTTCGTGAGCTTGACCAGGGGCTGTTGGAATTTGCGGTTTTAAATTCGAATCTCAAGGCCGCAAGATTGTCTTTCGGCCAGGGTCAAGAGGTCTTGAAGCGTTTTGAAGAAGCCCTGGACCCATTTATGGGGACCGACCTCTTTGATCGAGAGGAAATTCAATGCGCCGGCCTGGCCTCCAGGGCCCTCACAGCCGCTCTTAAGATCCACTATCTCCACGGACCGCATATTGCCGAGACCGGGGACGAACAGATGGATAAAATCGAGGCCGAAATAAAGAAAAACCAGGGGGCTGTCAATCAATTTTTGAAGGCCATGAGGCCTCTGGCCCCCATAGGGAAAAAAGGCCACTTGAAGGATGCCGAGAAGGCCTTTGAGGACTTTTCCCGGATAACGGCCAGGGTCATTACCCTGTCCCGCCAAAACACCAACATCAAATCCTTTGAACTTTCTCTCGGCCGGAAGCGGAAGATAACGGCCCAATGCGATGAGATTTTGATAAGCCTGGAGGAGGCCGTCCGGGGCAGGTCCTTTAAGGCCACCCGGTGAGATGAATAAATCTCTCTCCCTTCTGGTTGCTCTTTATCCTCGCCGGGCTGAACCTTTTTAATTATATTGACCGGTATGTCCTCAGTGCGGTGCGGACACCGCTGGCCGCGGATTTCGGTCTTGGCTATGGGGATTCGGGGCGTCTGTTTACCGTTTTTATGCTCGGCTACTTCATCACTTCTCCCATCTTCGGTCTCTTCGGAGACATGGGATCCCCGGAAATCGTCGGCCGCATCGCCGATTCATTGGGACATAACCTACAAAAAGGATTGCTTATTCTGCCGGTGGCTTTAGTGATTTCCGGGTTGCTTTGGCTGATGCTGGCTTTGAAGATGAGAGCCGTGCCTATTTCCCTTAATCCGGGGGAAAATTAACTCTTGGTTAGCCATCTTTAATCTTCGATCATTACCAACTCTTTTGGAAATGATCCAAAATAAATTGTCAAGATAATATTTATCATTTATAATTATTACGAAGAATCTTAGGTAGTTTGGAGACTACGGGTCGTCAGACCAAAGACAATTGGTCTTCGATTAGCGGCTAAAGTGACAGACCAGCAGACCCGGGCACAAAGATCCAGACATGCTTGATGAATATGATTTCAGCAAGGGAGGGGCCACGCCCGTGACCGACGTGTTAGCCATCGATACCTATGAGCAAGTTGATTGATATATGTCCTGATTTCCCAGAATGGCCTGAAGGCTGGATGGGGACCGATCAAGATTTGGATTACGGGAAGCGGCTTCTCGAAATCATGGAGCCATTTGCAGAATTTCTTGCCGAGAGCGGGCTGGCCAAGAAAACTATAAAAGGGCATTTGACGAATCTCTGGTTCCTTGGAGGAGAGATCATCCGAGACGTAAGCTTCTATGAGGAGTATTCCACTCCCGCATTTGAGAATCTGAGGGAGTCTGTTGGACCCGAAGGCGGCCCATATTGTCGACATCTGGATAGTGGGGCAGAAAAGAGGTCTTTTGACAGTACGTGCAGGAAACTTCACAAGTTCTTGGAAGAGAATCATTGAGGAGGCCAGACGGTATGCAACGGGATCGCCATGAAGTTTTTTCCCGCTAAGCTGTATGTGCGCCCATAGGAAAAGAAATGGAAAAAATAAAAGAAGATTATCGGCGTATAACAGACGATAAACGTTTATTCGATATCCGTTTCTGGCAATCCCAAGGAGATATTGCCATTTTTGAGGCGGCAGCGAAGATGATAAATGATTATTTATTGATTCGAGGAAAAAATGTTGACGAGTCCAGACTTCAGAGAACTATTGAAGCTTATCGAAAAGTATAAGACTTCATAACCGGTCACTCGAGTCTGTGAATTAGAACGGGCTTCAAATCACCAATCAGGAAAAGGGTCTTTCTTCAACCGAATTTTCCAAGACCGCCCCCCGCTTTAATCCTTAGCCAAACCTTCCGGTAATATAATCCTCGGTCTGGCTTAAACGGGGTTTGGTAAAAATGATTCCGGTATCGCCCACCTCGATCAGTTTTCCCAGGTAAAAAAAGGCCGTGATATCGGAGACGCGGGCGGCCTGCTGCATGTTGTGGGTGACGATGACGATGGTATATTCTTCTTTCAGCTTCTGGATCAGGTCTTCGATCTTCTGGGTGGCAATCGGGTCCAGGGCGGAAGCCGGTTCATCCATCAGGATCACCTCGGGCTTGATGGCCAGGGCCCTGGCAATGCACAGCCGTTGCTGCTGTCCGCCGGAAAGTCCCAGGGCCGATTCATAGAGCCGGTCTTTGACTTCCTCCCAGATGGCGGCATCCCGCAGGCTCCTTTCCACAATCTCGGCTATTTTCCTTTTGTCCTTCATCCCATTGATGCGCAACCCATAAGCCACATTTTCAAAAATAGTTTTGGGAAAGGGATTGGATTTTTGAAAAACCATGCCCACGCGGCGGCGCACATCGACCACATCGACTTCCGGAGCATAAATGTCTTCCCCTTCCAGGAGGATGGTCCCTTCGATCCGGGTACCCAGGATGGTTTCATTCATCCGGTTCAGACAACGTAAGAAGGTGCTCTTGCCGCACCCGGAAGGGCCGATAAAGGCCGTAACCTGATAGGCGGGGATGTCGAGGTTTAAATCATCCAGGGCCTTCTGGGGACCATAATAAAAATTGAGGTCCCTGACCTGGATTTTTATATCCCTGCCCGTTGCCTGGATGGAATCGGATGGTTTCATATCACTGGTTCATCCTGGCTCTCTTGCGATACCGGTAACGAATGACAATGGCTATGCCATTCAGACAAAGGATCAGGGCGATTAAAACCAGGGCCGTGCCGTAAGCGATGGGACGGACCCGTGCGATATCCTGATGCTGCGTGGCCAGTATGTAGAGGTGATAGGGGAGGGCCATAAATTGATCAAAAAGGGACCTGGGCAGAAAGGGCAGGAAAAAGGCCGCTCCGGTAAATAAGATCGGAGCGGTTTCACCGGCCGCCCGGGCCAGCCCGAGAATGGCCCCGGTCAACATCCCCGGGATGGCGTAGGGTAAGACATTGGTGCGGATGGCCTGCCATTTGGTGGCCCCCAGGGCCAGTGCCCCGTCCCGAAAGGATTTGGGCACGGTCTTTAAAGCCTCTTCACTGGCGGTGATGGTCCAGGGCAGGGTCAGGAGTCCCAGGGTCATGCCCGCCGAAAGAATGCCGGCCCCGAAATGGAGGAAACGCACAAACAGGGCTACGCCGAACAGCCCATAGACAATGGAGGGGACGCCTGAGAGATTGCGTATGGACAGCCGTATCAATCGGACCAGTTTCCCCTGATAGGCGTATTCATTCAAATAGATGGCGCTGAACATGCCCAAAGGTACGGCCATCAGGATGGTGATCAGGCTGACGAGTAAGGTCCCGATAATGGCCGGGAAGATCCCCCCTTGAGTCATCCCTTCCCGGGGGGATTGGGAAAGGAAGGTCCAATTGATCACCGAAGCCCCGTTAATAAAAATATCCCCTATGATCCAGAAGAGTACCAGGACTACCAACAGGCTGGAAAGGGCCAGCGATAAAAAGCCTGCTTTTTCGGTTATGACGGTCGGCCTTGCCGACCAAAGAAAAGGCTTCCATTTGGAAGCCGGGCCGGTCGGCTTTGCCGACCTAAAAAAAGGCTTCCTTTTGGAAGCGGGAGCCGCCCGTTTCACCGATCCACCTCCTGGTACTTGGATAGAACGAGGTCGGCGATCAGATTGACCAGAAAGGTCATTACGAAAAGAATGAAGCCTACTACAAAAAGACCGTGATAATGGTCGGACCCAAAAGCGACTTCGCCCAACTCGATGGCGATGGCGGCCGTCATGGTACGGACCGCATCAAATATGTGGGAAGGGGTATTCAAGGCATTGCCGGTGGCCATAAGCACGGTCATGGTTTCTCCGATGGCCCGGCCCATTCCCAGCATGATGGAGGCGATAATCCCGGAAAGGGCCGAAGGGACGACCACTTTGATCAGGGTCTGCCAGCGGGTGGCCCCCAGGGCCAGAGAGGCCTCTTTATAGGATCTGGGGACCGAGGAAATAGCATCCTCGGAAATGCTGATGATGGTCGGTAGACTCATTATGGCTAAAAGGATAGAGCCGTTTACGGCATTCAGGCCGTTGGGAAGATGAAACAAACGGGCAATGGCCGGACCGACTACGATGATACCCAAAAATCCCAGGACCACCGAGGGAATGCCGGCCAGGATTTCAATGACCGGTTTAAGGGTTTCCCTGACCCAGGAAGGGGCCGCCTCCGCCAGGTAGGCGGCACAGCCCAGCCCGACCGGGACGGCCAGGATCATGGCCCCGAAGGTGACCATGAGGGTGCTGATGATCATGGCCCCCAGGCCATAGGTTTCCTTTACATAAGAGGTGGGATTCCAGGTCATGGCCAGAAAACTGGAAAACCCTAAATTCTTGATGGCCGGAAAACCGTCAAACAGAAGCAGGAAAAAGATCCCCAGGAGGATCAGGATGGAGAGTATCCCATTGAATTGGAAGAACCGGAAAATCATCCGGTCCTGGACCCGTCTCCAATCCCCGGTCCCCCGGGAAGAAGAAAGAACCCCCTCTTTAGAAGTGGATTTGGGCATTATGTTTTTTCCACTGATCGGTCAGGGGATAAAAACCATCCTTTTGAATAACGGCCACCCCTTCCGGACCCAGTTCGTATTTAATAAAGGCTTCAACTTTAGCCCGGTTATTGCCGTCAAAATATTGGTAGAGGGGCCGGGAGATGGGATAAGAACCATTAAGGATATTTTCCAGCTTCAAGGGAGTGAAGGCCTTGCTGCGGCTGTCTTTGGCCACGTCCACCACTTTGATCCCGGAGGCAACCTTCCCCAGATCATCCACTACATAACCGATACCGACATAACCGACCCCGCCGGGATCTTTCTTGACCGCTTCCAGAATCTGGGCGTTGCCGTTCATCTGATTCATTTTGCCGGAGTAATCCCCCCGGACCACGCCTTCCCGAAAGAAAACAAAGGTTCCCGAATTGGGCTGACGGCCATAAAGGGTTACGGCCAGGTCCGGGCCGCCCACCTGCTTCCAGTTGGTTAGTTCCCCCCGGTAGACCTGCCCGATCTGGTCCACAGTCAGGGAGTTGAGGGTATTTTTAGGATTGACGATCACCGAAAGACCATCCACGGCAAAAACCGCCCCGATCGGGTTGACCCCGTTGGCCTTGGCCTTGGCGATCTCGCTGTCTTTCATGGGGCGGGAAGAATTGGCCAGGTCCGTGGTCTTGTTGATGATGGCGGCGATCCCGACTCCGGACCCGCCGCCGGTCACGGCGATACTGACATTGGGATTTTTTTTCATAAAATTCTCGGCCAATCTCTGGACCACATTGACTTCGGTGTCCGAGCCCTTGACCTGAATGAAGTTTGCCGAAAAGGCGATGGTCGGGACAATCAACACCGCCATAAAAAATAATATACCCTTTATGAATAAATTTTTCATGATATTTTCTCCGTTTTTTACTTTAATTAATCTAAGTTCCCTTTGTTACGATTCTGTTACAGTTTAATGAAGATATTTTAACATTTCCTTCCCGGGCCATCACCTCTTTTCATTTAAAAATAAAGTTTCAAGATGCGAGATACAAGTTTCAAGTATGAAAAACTTTATAATGGCAATAGGCAATGGGCTCTGGGCTCTGGGCTCTGGGCCAAGAGAAAATATAAAGTTTGTTGGCTTACCTATTGCCTCTGACCCATCGACTTTTCTCCGAACTCCGAACTCAAAACTCCGAACTTTCTTTTCCTACTCGGTTTTCTCTTTGGGTTCCAATAGTGGAAGGCAATTTATCAGGAGTTTGTAAAATCCTGATGATCATTAGATGACATTTTGGCGACAATAAGGCGCTTAGTAAATCAACATTGAAAAAGTTTTCTCGATCAGGTGGCAAAATTCCTGTAGGGTGGGTGCAGCGAAGCGTAACCCACCAATATTCAAAACCGGGCATGAATTTGGGGAAGGGTAAGCTGTTATTAATAATAGGCATCGGCCGCAAGAGGGTTACCGATGTTCATTCCAAAGTAAGGGTCAAAGGAAGGGAGTAACTTTTCCCTGTGATAGTTAGATCCTATAGCGTTCTCTCATTTCATCGTCATTGCCTTTAGATCCCGGTAAAGCAGAGCCGGAATTAGAAGGATCTTTAGGAAAATAGTTCAGGGTTGGTTTTATGTGGATTAAATCCTTCAGGGGCTTATCAATGACCGCATTTTTATTCGTTTGATGAATTACCCCATATCGTTTATTTTTCATTTGCCTCCTACTGTCTGAAAATTTTTTAACTGTTTAATTTTTTGTCTTTTCGAGTTGAACCGGGGGTGAATTGCCTTCCGCATAAAAGGCAAATGTATCGTTGTTTTCCGGTCCAGATCCTGCCGTACCGATAAAGGGCATCGGCCCGGCAATCGGGACATCCCACCAAAAATCCTTCGGCCGTTTTCATGACCTCTATTTGAATTATTCGAGGTGACGGTTTAATGACAATGAAATAGTATTTGCGTTAAAAATGGCGGCTTTGGGGTTGAAGAAAAGCTGTTGGGTTTTATGGGAAACCCGGAATAGGGGAGTTGTTTTTCTTTAAGATTGACTTTAACTGATGGATATGTTTTATATTGTTGATCCTGTTTGGTTTTTCAAAAAACTATCGTACCTGACGAAATTAAAAAAAATGACAGACGCATTTAAAGACATAGAGAAACTGGAGGCCGATCTCTGGGAGGCGGCGGATAACCTTCGGGCCAATGCCAAGGTTACTTCCAGCGACTATTTTATGCCGGTCCTGGGGGTTATCTTCCTACGTCATGCCGCCAACCGTTTTGAGGAGGCCAGACGCCAGATCGAAGAGGAGCAGGCTGCGGGCAAAATGCCCAAGCGTAAGGTGCTGCCGGCTGATTACCATCGCCGCCGGGCCCTCTATCTTCCGGAAACCGCCCGCTTCGACTGGATCATACAACAAGCCGCCCTCAGCGGCAGTGACCTGCTTAAACTGGTTTCTGAGGCCATGACGGCTATTGAGGCCGGGTTTGAGCCGCTCCAAGGGGTCCTGCCCAAAGACTTTGGCATCTTCGAACCCAAGGTTCTCGAAGATCTGATGAGAACCTTCAACAGTGAACAGATCAAACAAGCCACCGGCGATGTCTTCGGCCGAATCTATGAATACTTTCTGGCCAAATTTTCTGTTCAAAAGGCCCACGACAATGGTGAATTTTTTACCCCCTCCTCGCTGGTTCAAACCATTGTCAACGTCATCGAGCCCGATCACGGCCTGGTATTCGATCCGGCCTGCGGTTCGGGAGGCATGTTCGTTCAGTCCAGCCATTTCATCGAACATGAGGGCGGCGACACGGCTAAGCGAGTGGTCTTTTTTGGCCAAGAGAAGATCCGCGACACTATCCGCATCGCCAAAATGAATCTGGCCGTCCACGGGCTGGAAGGAAAGATTGCTGAGGCCATCACTTATTACCAGGACGAACATGCGCTGGCGGGCAAGTGCGATTTCGTGATGGCCAATCCTCCCTTCAACGTGGACCTGGTGGATGCCGAGAAGATCGAGGGCGACCCGCGTCTCCCCTTTGGATTGCCGGGAGTGAACAAGCAGAAGAAGGTATCCAACGGCAACTACCTTTGGATTTCTTATTTTTGGAGCTATCTGAACGAGAAGGGCCGGGCCGGTTTTGTCATGTCTTCCCAGGCCTCCAGTGCCGGGCACGGAGAAAAGGAAGTTCGGCGGAAAATCGTCGAGACCGGGGATGTGGACGTGATGATCTCCATCCGCTCCAATTTTTTTTACACCCGCTCGGTCCCCTGCGAACTGTGGTTTTTTGACCGGTCCAAGCCCGCCCCTCGTAAAGACAAGGTGCTGATGCTCGACGCCCGCAACATCTTTCGCAAAGTGACCCGCAAAATTTATGATTTTTCCCCGGAACAGATGCAAAATATTTCAGCCATAGTCTGGCTCTACCGGGGACAACAAGACCGATTCCAGAAATTGGTGAAAGAGTACCTTGGTTCGATTTGCTCCCAGGTAGAGGCCACTCCGGAAAAACTCGAGATTTTCAAAAAAACACTCGGTGAACTCCAAAGCCGTTTCATTGCCCTTAGTACTGTCGTTGAGAAAGAGGAGGCGATTGAAGGGGAAAAGAAAAAAGGTCTGGCCGAGGCAATCGCGGAACTTAACGAAGCTGCAAAACTCTATGAAACAGACCGGACCCGCCTGCTGGCCGACATCAAAGGTTTCCAAAAACGTTTTGCCTTATCATTGCCCAATAAAAATGATTCCCAACATAAAGCCCGCCGGGCCTTCGACCCTATGGCCGAACGTATCAAAGACCTCATCAAGCAAGTGGACCTGCTCTTCAAACTGGCCGCCCGTGTGGCCGATCTGGGGAGTGGATTCAATGGAGATGAATCTGTGTCGGCGGTCTATGACCGCAGGTTTGTCTCCAAGCTGGTAAAGCAACTTGATGGGGAACGCAAAGCCGCCGTTGACAAGCTTAGGCATGCGGTCTATTTCCATCGGCAGGTGGCCTGGCTGCAAGAACGTTTCCCCAAGGCCGAACTTGAAGCCGTGCCGGGATTGGTGAGGCTGGTCGATCGCAGGGAGATAGAAGCCGCCGACTGGAGCCTGACCCCGGGACGTTACGTCGGCGTAGCCCCGATGGTAGAAGACGAAGACTTCGATTTCGAACAGACCATGCGCGACATCCACACCGAGCTGGCCGATCTGAATAAAGAGGCTGTAGAACTGGCGGCCAAGATTCAGAAAAACTTTGAGGAGATGGGGATATGAAGAAATCTATCCGAAAAACTCCGACTACCATCGATCCAGAGCGAAAGTCACGGGGGAGAAAACGAGAAGACGCCTCGTTCCCTGTGGTACCACCCCGCGTGGGATTACCCGACAACTACGCTGATGTTCTCGGCGAGATCAAACGACGTATCCAGACCGAACGGTTGCGGGTCGTCATGGCCGCGAACGCATCCATGGTCATCCTGTATTGGGACATCGGGCGATTGATTTTGGAACGCCAGGAGCAGCAGGGCTGGGGCGCCAAGATCATCGACCGCCTATCCGCCGATCTGCATGAGGCTTACCCGGACATGAGCGGCTTATCTCCCCGTAACCTCAAGTACATGCGCGCT
>JACRBX010000344.1 GCA_016219225.1 Deltaproteobacteria bacterium | reverse complement strand
TGGAAAAACTGATCCGCCAGTTGGAAGAGACCGAACAACGGCTTTTGGAGACCCAGCGAAAAACCGAAGAGGCTTTGAAAAAGGTGGAGTCGGCCTCTGAGAAAACCGATGAAGCGGTCGACCGGATCCAAAAGGCCCAGGAAAAGATGGAAGCCATCGGCCAGAAAGAAACGCCATGAAAGGAAAGGGGCGCTCTCCCAGGCAGTCTAAAGGGTTTTATCAAAAACTGGAAGCCGATCATATTTTTTTTCTGGCCTCGGGCCTGGCCTTTAATTTTCTGATCTGTTTTATCCCTTTTATTTTGGTGATCCTGTCCGTCCTGGGCTACTTCCTCCATTCTTCCCAGGAGGTCCTGGGGTATATCCGGATCTATGTGGAAAAGATGCTTCCCTATGCTTCCCCCAGGATGAGCTCGAATATTGTGAATTTGATCGAAGACAGGAAATGGGTGGGGTTGATCGGGTTTCTGGGTTTAATATGGACAGCCACCCGGCTTTTCAGTTCTACCCGAACGGTGTTGGATAAAACCCTGGAGATCTCCTGGCCCCATGGATATCTAAAAGAAAAACTGTATGACCTGATGATGGTCTGTGTTTCCGGCCTCCTTTTCCTGGTTTCCATCATCATGACCGGCCTTATCGATCTGATCAAATCTTTTCCGGATCGTCTTGGAATCCAACTGCCCGGATTGTTATGGATCCAAGGGTGGGGAAGACTGATCGGGCTGACCGGGGGGTATCTTTTTTCGGTATTGATGTTTTTTATCTTATTCCGATTCCTCCCCAGCCGCCGGCCCAGCAACCGGGTCGCTTTGATTACTTCCCTGCTGATCGCCGGACTGTGGGATGTTGCCAAATATCTCTTTCGTCTTTATGTCAATCTATTGAATAATTTCACGGCTATTTACGGGTCGTTGGGATTATTGGTTGTTTTTATTTTCTGGATCTATTATTCCTGTCTGATATTAGTCATCGGAGGGGAGGTTGTCTGGATCCTGGAAAGGCGAAAGAGATCCTGAAGGAACAGGGAATGATTTCTGAAACAGCCCAATACGGTCCAGCGGAAGATCCCGGACTCCCTCCTCTGGCCGAGAGGATGCGCCCCCGGGACCTGGAAGAATTTGTCGGGCAGGAGCACCTGCTGGGACCGGGAAAGTTTTTAAGGAGAATGCTGGAAGAGGGGAGGATCTTTTCTTTGATTTTCTGGGGGCCTCCGGGAACGGGTAAGACCACCCTGGCCCAGATGATGGCCCGCTATACCAGGGCCCATTTTGTCCAGTTCTCGGCTGTTCTTTCCGGGGTCAAGGAGATCCGGGAAGTCGTCAAGGAAGCCGAAGAACGATTGACGGCCGAGGACCGTAAGACCGTTTTGTTTGTCGATGAGATCCATCGTTTTAACAAGGCCCAGCAGGATGCCTTCCTGCCCCATGTGGAAAGGGGCAAGATTATCCTGATCGGGGCGACTACCGAGAATCCTTCCTTTGAGGTTATTGCCCCCTTGCTCTCCAGGACCAAGGTCCTGGTCTTAAAGCCTCTTAGCCCGGTGGAGTTGGAACGGATTGTCCTTATGGCCCTTCAGGAGCCGGAAAGGGGGCTGGGAAAAGTCCCGGTTCGTCTGGCCCCCGAAGCCCTGGAACTGATCAGGGAATTGGCTGACGGGGATGCCCGGATTGCCCTGAACACCCTGGAACAGGCAGTCACCCTGGCCCGATCAGGGAACGAAGGTCTTTTACTGATCGACCGGTCCGCGGTTGAAGAGGCCATGCAAAAAAAGGCCTTGCGATACGATAAGGCCGGAGAAGAACATTATAATCTGATCTCGGCCCTCCATAAAAGCCTGCGGGGCAGCGACCCCGACGGGGCCTTGTATTGGCTGGCCCGGATGCTCCTGTCCGGGGAAGATCCCCTTTACTTAGCCAGACGCCTGATCCGGTTTGCCTCGGAAGATATCGGCCTGGCCGATCCGCAAGCTTTGGTCCAGGCCGTGGCGGCCAAAGAGACCTATCATTTCTTAGGCTCTCCGGAAGGTGAGCTGGCCCTGGTCCAGGCCGCCATTTACCTGGCCACTGCGCCTAAAAGCAATGCCCTTTATCAGGCGTTCAATGGGGTTAAAAAGGATATTCAAAAAACCGGGTCCCTTCCGGTTCCTCTGCACCTGAGGAATGCCCCGACCCCTTTAATGAAAGGGTTGGGATATGGACGGGGATACCGTTATGCCCATGATTATCCGGAAGCGCTGGCGGCTCAGGAAAATTTACCGCCTGAATTAAAAGGCCGTCATTATTATCAGCCTTCTGACCGGGGTTATGAGAAAACGGTTAAAACCCGTCTGGAATACTGGCGGAAAAAATTGAGTTTGAATAAAATTTAAGGTAGGGGGATGGAATATGAAAAGATGGCTTGATTCGGCCTGGACTCAGGAGATGCGTCTTGAGATCGATGTCAATTGGATGATGGCTCCGGTTTTGGGCGAAAAGGAAGGGATTTCCGAAGAAGATCTTGAGAAACTCTTGCCCCTGATCCAGACCATTCACGAACAGCTTGAGGAGGAAAAAAATCAAGGCCGTCTTCCCTTTCTGACCCAACCCTTTGAACTGTCGCTACCCCCGAATATTAAAAAATATGTTCAAGGGGCCAAGACCTGGGCGGAAAATTTTGTGGTTCTGGGGATCGGCGGGTCGGCCCTGGGGGCCAAGGCCCTCCAGACGGCTCTGACCCATCCCTATTATAATATGCTGTCCAGGACCATGCGGAAAGGGTTCCCCCGCCTTTTTGTGGCCGATAATGTGGATCCCGACGGTTTTAAATCTTTGCTGGACCTCCTGGAAGTGCGGAAAACCATTTTTAATGTCATCAGCAAATCGGGTGGAACGGCCGAAACAATGAGTCAGTTTTTGATTATCAGGGATTTGCTCAAAAAGAAGTTGGGGAACCGCAAAGAAAAAGAACACCTGGTCATCACTACCGATCCGGTTCAGGGGGTCCTGAGAAGGATTGCCGAAGAAGAACAATTTAAAAGTTTTGAAATACCAACTTTGTTAGGGGGAAGATTTTCGGTACTGTCAGCCGTAGGCCTGCTTCCGGCCGCTATATGCGGCATCGATATCGAGGAACTGCTGGCCGGGGCCAGGGAGATGGCCAAACGGTGTCAGGCCTCCTCCCTTTGGGACAATCCCGCTTATTTGTCGGCCTCCCTGTCTTTTTTGAGTTATAAACAGAAGAAAAAAAACATCCGGGTGATTATGCCCTATGCCGATGCCTTAAAAGGGATGGGAGAATGGTTTTGTCAATTATGGGCCGAAAGCCTGGGGAAACGGGTTAATACCAAGGGGCGGGAGGTCTGGAACGGTCAAACGCCGGTAACCGCCCTGGGGGCTACCGACCAGCATTCTCAGTTACAGTTGTACGTGGAAGGTCCCGGAGACAAGGTGTTTTCGTTTTTGGGGGTTAAACATTATTCCAGTCTGATGCCCTTACCGAAATTGTACCCCAAAACGGAAGAACTGGCCTATCTGGGAGGCCGTTCCCTGAATAAATTGATTCAAGCCGAAATGCAGGCCACCCGGTTAACCCTGGCTCGAAACGGACGTCCCAGTATGACCCTTACCCTGCCTAAAATCAACCCCTTCACCATAGGCCAATTGATGTTTTTGTGGGAAATGGAGACCTTTGTCTGCGGTCAGTTGATGGGGGTCAACCCTTTAAACCAACCCGGAGTGGAAGAAGGAAAGATTTTGACTTATGCTCTGCTGGGGAGAAAAGGATTTGAAGTGCAGACCAAAGAAGGGGAATCGACGATTAAGGACTTTGATAAAAAATACATCCTTTAGTTCGAAAATAACGTTCAGGGATCGGGGGTCAGGGATCGGGGGTCGGCGAAAGACATTTTCATTCTTCGTAGTGCCCGACCCGGGCATGAGTGCTTAGTTAGAGAACGAAGTTGCAAGTTTCAAGTTGCAAGCGCAAAAAACCTTGAACCTTGAACCTATTTTTAGGCTTCGTTGCGCTACAAAGGAGCCTGGGGAAAATAATATTATGGATATCCTGCAGGAAACCATCAAACCTTTTAAGCTGGTCAAATATTTCTTTTTGAGCAGCTTTATCGTTATGTTGATATTCGCCGTTTCCCTCACTTTGATCATCACCCAGCGCTCCAAAGAGGCCCTGCTCAAAAAAACCGAAGACTTTGCCGTCTTGCTGGCGGAAAACCTGAACCATCAGGTTTTTTTTAATTTTATCCTGCCCATGGCCCTCCAGAGAAAAGAGGTCCACCTTAGAAATCCCGATCAGTTTAAACAATTGGATCTTATCGTCCGGAATACCATCCATAGCTTCAAGATTGAAAAAGTTAAGATGTATGATCCTTTCAACGTGGTGGCCTACAGCACCGACCGGTCTTTAGTCGGCAAGAAAGGGTTAGGGGGGACGGATTTTAAAAAGGCCATGGTGGGTAAGAACACCTCCCGGCTTGTTTCGGAAGAGGGCTTCCTTAAGATCCGTCCGGTAGGGAATGCCCCTACCCGTAAATTGATCACCACTATTCCTTTTCGGGTGGAACCTACCTCTCTGCCCACCAGTCAAATATTGGGGGTCTTTGAGATCACCCAGGACATTTCCAGGGACTACGAGGAGATCGTTTGGGATCAATACCTGATGGTCCTGATCTCCATCGGCCTGATGACCCTCATGTATCTGATCCTGTTGTTTATCGTCAAACGGGGTGAGACCATTATGGAAAGAAAGGCCGAAGAACAAAAACTGTTAATCGACAAGTTGCACCAGTCCGAACGGATGGCCACCCTGGGGGAAATGATTGCCTCGGTTTCCCATGAGATTAAAAATCCTTTGGGGATCATCCGTAGTACGGCTGACCTCCTGGAAAAAAAGGTGGTCCAGTTTGATCCTAACAATCAATTGGCTTCGGTGATCCGGGAAGAAGCGGATCGGTTGAACCGCATTGTGACTGAATTTTTGGATTTTGCCCGTCCGCAGATTCCGAGATTTCAGCCTGTCCGGGTAGAAACGATCCTGGAAAAAAATCTCAGTTTTTTAGAACCTGAATTGACCCGGCAGGCCATATCGATTGAAAAAGATTTTCGAGCCGAATCGCCGACCATACTGGTGGACCAGGACTTGCTCTATCGGGCCTTCTTGAATATTTTACTCAATGCCGTCCAGGCCATGGGCGAAGGGGGGACCATCCGGGTCACAGTGCGTCATGAGTCTGAGGGGGTGGAAATAGAGATCCGGGATTCAGGCTCCGGCTTATCCCAGGAAACGCAAGGCAAGGCCTTTCAGCCTTTTTTTACTACCAAAGAGAAAGGAAGCGGCCTGGGATTGCCTATTGTTAAAAATATCATTGAGGCCCATAAGGGAACCATTAAAATGGTGAATTCTGAAAAGGGAGGCGCCTCGGTTCTTATTACTTTACCGACTGTGAAAAAATAAGGGAAGGTTATGGAAACGATCCTTATTGTTGATGACGAAAAAAACTATCTTTTGGTTCTGAAAGAATTGTTGGGAGAAGAGGGATATGAGGTGAATACCGCTCAATCGGCCTCGGAGGCCCTGTCTATTTTTCAGGAGACGGAACCGGACCTGGTCATTACGGACATGAAAATGCCCGGCATGAGCGGAATGGAATTGTTGAGCGTTTTAAAAGAAAAGGATCTCCATTTACCGGTAATCATGATGACCGCCTATGGAACGGTGGAAAAGGCCGTTGAAGCCATGAAAAAAGGGGCCTACGACTATATTATCAAACCCTTTGATAATGAAACCTTGAAAAAAACGGTGATTAAGGCTTTGGCCATGGGGCAGGTCATTAAAGAAAACCGGTTTCTCTCTCAGGAATTGAAAGATAAGTTCGGCCCCACGGATTTAATCGGTAACAGTTTTCCCATGAGGCATGTCCGGGATTTGATCAGCAAAGTGGCCGGGACCAAAGCGACGGTCCTGATTAGTGGTGAATCGGGGACAGGAAAAGAAATGGTGGCCCGGTCTATCCACTTTAACAGTCCCAGAAAAAACAGACCCTTGATCTCGGTCAATTGTTCGGCTTTGACTGAAACCCTGCTGGAAAGTGAGCTGTTCGGTCATGAGAAAGGGTCTTTCACCGGGGCGGTTGCTCAGAGAAAAGGGCGTTTTGAATTGGCCGACGGAGGCACCCTTTTCCTGGATGAGGTGGGAGAAATGTCCCCGTCCGTGCAGGTTACCTTACTCCGGGTCCTTCAGAACCGGGAATTTGAACGGGTCGGGGGGAGTAAGACTATTAAAGTCGATGTCCGGGTTATTACGGCCACCAATAAGGATCTGATGGAGGAAATTTCCAAAGGGCATTTCCGGGAAGACCTCTATTACCGGCTTAATGTGGTGCACATAGAGGTCCCTCCTTTAAGGGAAAGAAAAGAAGACATTCCATTATTGATCCGCTATTTTTTAGAGCGTTTTTCCAAGGAGATGAATAAGAAGGAGGTCCCGGCCCTGGCCCCTGAAGTTTTGGGTGCCTTGCTGGCCTATGACTGGCCGGGAAATATTCGGGAACTGGAAAATATGTTAGAAAGAGCGATTATTTTGAGTTCAGGGCAAATCATTCATTTAGAGGACCTGCCTTTTAACAGCATGATTCCGTCAGGAGCAAAACTAAACGAAGTG
The DNA here is from genome assembly GCA_016219225.1 of Deltaproteobacteria bacterium. Taxonomy (NCBI): domain Bacteria; kingdom Pseudomonadati; phylum Myxococcota; class Myxococcia; species Deltaproteobacteria bacterium. Next base: position 16,303 of record JACRBX010000344.1, on the reverse strand, counting down.
TTGGAACTCATTGAGAAAAAGATGATCACCCAGGCACTGGTTTTATCAGGAAACGTCCAGGCCCATGCGGCGGAGTTGTTGGGTATAGAAAAAAATCTGCTTAAATATAAAATGAAAAAATACGGCTTGGTTTAACTTAAAAGAGGGTAAAAATTTTTTTACTTAATTTGTTAATTAAATTCAATTAGTTGTATTTTTGGTAGTCTGTTTGAAAACTTTCCGGTAAAATTTTTTTTACTGATTGGTTCTGATTCGAGGGGGGCGATAATCGGTCATTAATAAAAATTATTAATAATATTAAAGTGTTAAAAAAATATATAATATTTTTGTTCGTTTGGCATTTACTTTGCATAATTAAAAAGCAAGAAAAAAAATCTCTTTATCTCCTTTCCTTATATAAAAGCCAACCTGAAAAGGTTGGCTTTTGTTTTTTGGTGATCCGGATAAAATCATTTCCCGTAAGATAATTTTTTGATAGACAGGGAAGGCCTTGATATGACAAGATATGGCAATTTCCCAACAAACGAGGACCTATGACCAGGAATTCAAAAGCGGCTTGGCCTAAGAAAGATTCATCTCCCGATCCGGAACTTTTAGAAAAGATAGAAACCGACTTGAATAGATTATTGGTTGCCGGCGACTCCGGCCCCTTTGATCCTGATATTGTTCAGAACCTGGCCGCGACCCTGAACCGGGATCCGTTGCTGACCGATTTTTTCCTGGCCAAAGTGTTGGCCCAACCGAATGCCCTGCTGACAAGGCTGATAATCGAGCTGGACCGGCATATTCATTCCAAACCGGTGCATAAAAGGATTAAACGGACCCTTTACCTTCTGAAACAAAGGGGGATAGATCTCCCTCCCGCAAAAGAGGATAAGGATGAAAAGGACGGGCGGGGCATATTAAAAGAACCGGATTCAGGGCAGGTTTCAGGTTATCTGTCGGAATTTGATGAAATGCGCAATCGTATGGTTGCCCTTTTTGTTCCCCAGGTTTCTAAAGGCCGACTATTTGTCTTCGCCCTCATCGACCCGGATGGAGGCCTGGAAAGGCTAACCGCTTTGGTGGTCAGTAAAAAGGAGTCTAAAATTTTGCTGCAGGACCTGGAAGAACAGGCCGGCCACTCTTTTTTACCGGCAGATCCCGGGCAGGTGGCCTTTATTTTAAAGGAAGCCCATGAGCAAAGATCGAGTTTATCTAAAGAGGATGAGGAAATTTATTCCCACATTATGATACTCCTGACAGGGATGAAAAAGGTCGGCAAGGCTCCGATCATCCGAACCCTTTTCCCTGAGGGGGAGTCCCTTATGGAATTACCCCTGAGTTGGGAAAAAGTAACTGGGATACCAGAAGTGGCCTATTATGTACCGAAAGCCGAGGTGCTTGCGCCCTATAAGAAAGCGGTTCAGGAAGTCCTGGAAAGCATTCTGATTCTCAATCAGGCCCAAAAACAAGAGCAAATAGAGGTAATCGTCGTTCGGGCGGCCCGAGAAATTTTTCAGGGCCGGGAACGAGAAGATCTTATCCGCTATCTGGAAGAGCTGTCCTATCTTTATTATCTGAAAGGTCAAAAAGAGGAGGCTAAGGTCCTTTTTTCCGCCTCTTCTCTGTTAGCCAAAGAAAGGGAAAAGGGTCCCGCCCGGGAAAATTCCCTTTTAATCCGGTTGGTAGAGGAGGCCCTCTCATTAGAAAGTGTAATAGAAGATGATGGAACTCAAGGCCCCGTAATGGAAAAGAGCTCAGGGGGGATTATCATCCCCCCCTGGGTGAAAAGTTAACCAAAGAACGGGGAAGAGGGGTATAATGATCACCTTGTCGATTTCCACCACACGGCAATCAGAGTTTCTGGATATCACCCGGGACATTGAAAAAGCGGTCTTGAATGCCCGAATTTCGGATGGACTGGCTATGGTCTATGTGCCGCATACTACAGCCGGAATTACCATCAATGAAGGGGCCGACCCCAGTGTTCAGGAAGACATCCAGGGAATGCTGAATCAGTTGATCCCTTCCAAAGGGTCCTATCGACACCGGGAGGGCAATTCTCCGGCCCATATTAAGACCAGTCTGATAGGTTCTTCGGTTATGGTGATGATTGAAGACGGGCGTTTGATTCTGGGGACGTGGCAATCCATCTTTTTTTGTGAATTCGATGGCCCGAGAACCCGCAAGGTTTTGATCAAGATTATTCCTTAACGGATTTATTCGGTTCTGCTGCCGGACCCCTCCTGATTACTAACGAATACATTTTTTCTTTTTCGAAATAATCCTGAGATACTTCATAGTTATAGGCAGGATGCAACAACAGGACGAAGGTGCAATCCAGCCCCTTCTTGGCTAAATGAAAGGACAGCAGCATCTTGGATTGGACCTTATCGAATTCAAAAGGTACGATGTATCTGTCGATATTATTAAAAGTGACAATCAGGCGGGAGCCATCGGCGATCCTATCTGCCGTGATTTCAGGAAAAATTTTCCGGTCCAGCATAATATGGATCCGGAGGGCGTTTTCTTCTTCCTTGATCACAATGGGGCCAAAATAAACCGGATTTTTTTCCACAGGGGGTTTTGGTTCCTTTTTAGAGGGGAGGGAAGGAGTCGCTGGAAATTCCTTGGCCTGAGGAGGGCCTTCTTCTTTTGATTTTTGGGGGAAGATCTTGAAATTTTGGATGATGCCTTTCTGGATCAACTGTTTGCCACGGAGGGTGGCTTCCTCTTTGGTTTTGTAGCGGTCAATATAGATGACAAACCACTTTCTATTGGCTTTGTCTTCCCGAATAGTATATCGGGCTTGAATATGGGCTGTTTTTAAACGGTCAATTTCCTTCTGGGCCGCAGCCAGAGTAGAGCAGGAAGCCACCTGGAGACTAAATCGAATATTTTCCTGGGCCCATAGGTTTTGGGTTGGATGCCAAAACGAAAACGGATCTCCAATGAGGAGTCCTGCCAGAATCAGACCGAAAATAATACGTTTCATAAATAATGGTCTCGTAAAAACTCGTCATTCCCGCGCAGGCGGGAATCCAGGTTCAATGGTCCGGTTCTCGGTTTCGCCGGGACGTTGGCCTTGGAGATTTTTTACAACTCTATCACTAATAATTTTTATCAAATTTTATCACACTTTGCTTTAATTAAGCAATTTACAAATTTTAATCAAACCGTTCCATGTCTTCTTATAAAATGATCTATTATATTTCAGGTCACGGCTATGGCCATGCCGTTCGTTCCATCCAGATCATTAACGAAATGCTTGCCCTGGGATGTGACGTGGCGATAAAAACCCGTGCCCCGGCATTTTTATTTAAGGAGGGATTATCCAGACCAGTTGAAATCCTGGCCGAAAGCTTTGACGTCGGGCTCCATCAATCGGATAATATCCGGTTCGATCTTGAAAAAACAAAAAAAATGGTAATAAAATTACTTTGTTCTGCAGAGGAGGCCATTAAGGAGGAGCAACGCTTTTTAATAGATCATCAGGTTTCAGGGGTTGTTTGTGATATCCCCTTTATCCCCCTGGCGGCTGCCGGGCGTTTAGGGGTTCCGGCAATCGGTGTAAGCAATTTTTCCTGGGATTGGATCTATGCAGGTTATGGGAAAAGAGATCCGGATTGGAAGCCCCTGGTCGAAGCCATTGCTGGCTATTACCATGAAGGGGACATCTTGTTACGCCTCCCCTTTTACGGGGAAATGGATGCCTTTAAGAAAATTGAAGATATTCCCTTGGTGGCCCGGAAGTCTTCGAAAGACAAAGCGGCTATTCGAAGGGCCATCGGGCTGCCTGAAGAACGGAGGATCGGATTGATTGGCTTTAGCCGTTTGGACCTCCAGGAAGGGGCCATTAAAAAGATCGAACAGTTGTCTCCGGATTACCTTTTTTTAATTAAGCCTCCATTGAATTGGAAATCCTCTGTTTTCAGGATGGTTGAAAAGGAAGGCCTTTCTTTTGTAGACTTGATCTCTGCCGTTGATTTTGTTATTACCAAGCCCGGGTATGGGATAGTCTCCGATTGCCTGTCTCATGGGACCCCGATGGTTTACTCCGACCGGGGGGAATTTCTTGAGTACCCTATCCTGGTCGAAGGGATAAAAAGTCATTTGCCTTGTTGTTTTATGCCTAAGGAAGATTTATATTCCGGTAATTGGGAGCCCTATATGGACAGGCTCGGCAAACAACCCCGGCCTCAACTTCGAATCCCGACCAATGGGGCACAGGTGGCCGCCAGGCGGATCGTCGAATGGATCGCAGGGGGCAATAGGCAGTAGGCAATAGGCTATGGGCAATAGGCTATGGGCGATGGGCTATGGGCGATGGGCAAGGTTCAGGGTGCAAGGTACAAGGTCCAGGGTATAAGGTTTTTTCACTTGCAACTTGCATCTTGCATCTTGAAACTTTATTTTCACATTAACAGATCCAGGAGGTTGAGCGGTTGGGAAAATTGGTGTTGATTCGTCATGGCCAGTCCCAGTGGAACCTGGAAAACAGGTTTACGGGCTGGATCGATATCCCTTTGAGTAATCAAGGAAGACTGGAGGCCAAAGAGGCCGGCCGAAAAATTAAAGATATCCTTTTTGATGCGGCTTTTTGCAGTAAATTGATTCGGGCTGTTGAAACCCTTTTGCTGGTTTTAAGCCAAAACCAGGACCAGAAAACCCCTATCTTTGTACCCGAAAGCGTGAAAGAAAGGGAATGGGGGGGGCATTACCAACCGAATCCATCTCAAGAGGTCCCGGTTTATCGGGCCTTGGCCCTTAATGAACGCTATTACGGGGATTTGCAGGGTTTAAATAAGCTCGATTCGGCTAAGCGCTGGGGAACGGAACAAGTCCAGCTTTGGCGCAGGAGCTATGAACAAGCCCCACCGGGGGGGGAATCCTTAAAGGATACGGTGGATCGGGTGATCCCCTATCTCAAAGAAAACATTTATCCCCATCTTTTCGACAACAAGAACGTCCTGATCGCCGCCCATGGCAACAGTTTGCGGGCCATAGTCATGATACTGGAAAATATGGCGGCCGAAAAAGTGGCCCAACTGGAAATCCCGACCGGTATTCCGCTTATTTATGACGCGGAAAAAACAGGGGAGACTCTATTGTGGAAACGGGTAAATTGATGAAGAATGACCAGAGCTTCAGGCAATGGGCGATGGGCAAGGTTGAACGGGTTTATGGGTTTTTACTCGCCTATAGCCTATTGCCTCGTGCCTATAGCCTGAATTTTTCTATTTTTGTACTAAAACTTGACCGACCTGATCAGGTCCTTGTAGGTTTCAACCTGTTCCGACGTCAGTTCTCTCCGGAGCAGTTTTACATGAACCCAGATCGGAAGGTTATAGTGCAAAGCCAGGGCCAGGGTGTCGCTGGGACGGGCATCGGCGGCCATTTCATCCCCGTCTTTTTTGAAAATGACCCTGGCAAAATAAGTCTGATCCCTTAAATCGTATATTTCCACCCGGAGGAACTCGATTTCCGTTTCGGCCAGGATGTTCAGATACAATTCATGGGTTAAAGGACGGGGCGTTTGGACCAGTTTTTTTTCTTTCGCAATGGCCAGGAATTCGGGTTCACCGACGAACATGGTTAAGGAAGTATCGGATTCTTTGTCTTCCTTAAGGATGACGATCTTTCCCGACTCTTTTTCGGCTTTGAGGACGATTTCGGTAATAACCACAAAAGGGTAATCCACCATGAATTTTTTCTCCTATGTTTTTGCCAGCGTCCCATTTTCGCCTCATGCCCCATGGGGGTACCACGAAGCATGAAAATCGCCGAACGCCGAACGCTTAACACCGAACGGTATTTTTATTTAAACTATAGATACCTCTTGAAGGGTTTTCAAGGGATTTTTTGGAGGTGGCCCTATGTCATCCGGCATTGTGTTAAAAGATTGCTTTAAAACGTATACTTATGATCAAGAAAAGAGCAGGAATCCAAAGGAGACGATTGCCCGGGTTCGAAGCCTGTTGAAAGAAGTGGACCTGGATATCCTAAAGGAGACCGTCCGTATTGATAGCGGCAGGCTGGGCATCCCTATCTTTATCAGCCGCTGCGGAAAGGATGCGGTTCAGGTCATCGGGACCCAGAAGCAGATGGGCAAAGGGGGGACCCCTGAACAGTCCGAAGCCAGCGCCTTGATGGAATTGGCCGAACGATTCAGTTTCTTCCATTTTATAAAAAACCGCCCTTTTATAAAAGAAACCTACCGGAATATCAAAGACCAGGCCATCCCCTTGGAGGCCCTGCCCTTTTGTTTCTACGATCAGTCAAATGACCTGGCAAAAATCAAAGACATCTTTGAAGAAATTCCGCTGTCCTGGGTTTGGGCTTATAATCTGACCGATAAAAAGGATCAATTGGTCCCTATCGACTGGTTTTATCTGATCCATGAATACAACGGGCCTTCGGCCGGCAATACCCTGGAAGAGGCCATCCTGCAAGGATTATGTGAGATAGTGGAACGGCATGTCTCTTCGGTTATCAGCCATGATTTGATGCTGACTCCGACTATCGATCCCGCCACGGTAACTGATCCGGCTGCTAAAGAGCTGATTGAAAAATTTGATCGTCTGGGGATCAAGCTCTTTTTAAAGGATTTTTCCCTGGATACCGGGATACCCACAGTCGGTTCTCTGGCCTATGATCCTTCCACTTTCCCTGAAAAAAGTGAAATCGTTTTTACGGCCGGGACCACGCCCAATCCGGAGAAGTCCTTGATCCGGGCCGTAACTGAAATCGCCCAGTTGGCCGGGGATTTTATCAACCGGACCCAATATCGTCCGACGCTTCCCAAATATCAGCGACTGGAAGAGGCCCAATATGTCATGTCTGTTCCGAAGACTATCAGCATTACAGAGTTGCCCAACCTTTCCGATGAAAATATCCGGATAGAAATTGAATCCTGTGTCCAGGCCCTGGCCCGGATAGGGCTCAAAGTGTATATGGTCAATGTAACCCATTCCAAGCTCGGGGTCCCGGCTGTTTATACCATTATCCCCGGGGCCCATTTCCGGGACAGGACCAGACATACGGGCTTTCTTTTTCATCTGGCCAGGCTGGTTTCGGTAATGGAAGACCCTAAGGAGGCCGTTGAAGGACTCCAAAAGATCGCCGGGGTATTTCCCGACCGCTATGAAGTCAATTTTTTCCTGGGATTCGCCCTGGAAAGGGATGATCGGCCCGAAGAGGCCATGCACTTTTTTAAGAAGGCCCTGGGGTTAAACCCCCGGGATATTGATCTGAGCAGTATTTACTGTCATCTGGGAGTCTGTTTGAAAGACCTGGAACAGTACGAGGGAGCTATTGCGTATTTGGACCAGGCCAAGGGCTATAATGCCGCCCAAAAAGAGATTTACAATGTTTTGGGCTTTTGTTACTTTAAATTAAAAGAGCACCAGAAGGCCATCGAAGCCTTTGAGAAGGCTATTGAGATCGATCCCGGTTCCGGGATCGATTATGCCAATATCGGGTCCAATTTGAGGGAGTTGGGTTTTTTCCCGGAGGCGATAAAACTGTATCAGATGGCTCTGGAACTGGATCCGACCCTGGAATTTGCAAAAGAAAATATAGAAAGGCTCAGCTTATCGGTTCAACTATGTTAGATTTTACCAGCACCTTTAATAAATATGAAACCCTGGTGCAAGGGGTAGAGAAATCGGTTAAACAGATCCGGGAATCCCATCCGGAGGGAATCCGGTGCATCCGGCAATGCTCCGACTGTTGTTACGCGGTTTTTGACCTGTCCTTAATCGAATCGGTTTATATCAATTACCATTTTTACCAATCTTTGGATAAGGAAAAACAGGAGCAGGTGTTGGAAAGGGCTGAAGGGGCTGATCGGAAATTTTATAGGATCAAACGCCAATTGCACAAGATGATGGTCCAGCAGAATAAAAAAGAAGAGGAAGCCTTGCAGTTGATGGCTGCCGAAAGGGTCCGTTGTCCCTTTTTAAACGAGTCGGATCTCTGTGATCTTTATGAGAGTAGACCGGTTACCTGCCGGGTTTATGGGGTCCCTACGGCTATCCAGGGTGCCGGGCATACTTGTGGAAAATCAGGCTTTAAAGAGGGGGTTCTCTATCCGACGATCAATCTGGACAGAATTAACCTACGCCTTTTTGGATTGTCCGAAGAAATGTTGCGGGAAATAGGATCCAAAGAGCAACAACTGCAGATGCGCCTCCTGCCGCTTTCCACATCGCTGCTGACCGATTATGATGAAGCCTTTTTTGGTTTAAAACTCACCTGTTCGGTTTAAGGAGAAATGCCAATGGGAAATTTGCCACCCGAGGTCGAAGAACGCAAAAAAGCCATCTTCGACAGTATGTCCCCCAAGTCCCAACAACACATTTTGAAAAAAGGCTATGAGCAGTGGGACCCTTTTATGCAACCGAAGGATCCCATCGAGTTGCGTGAGGGGAAGCAAAACCTGACGGCCAGGGAACTGGCCCGGTCCTTTTTAGCGGCCTGTGATTTTTCCGATTACAGCAACGCCTTCGGTGAAGGGGCCTGGGAGATATGCAAGGGGCTGATTAATGAAGAGGATAAATATAAGGGGATGTATGCCTTTTGCCTTTGGTATGAAAAGGAGTTGAACCGGGGTAAAACAGAATAGACTTAGGGGGAATCCACAAGGAAGAGCTTATGGCCGATTGGGAATTGGCATCGAAAGGTGAACTCCCCTTCCCATCGAACCCTTGAAATAGAGAGGAAAGCCATGTATCCACAGGTAAAGAGCGTAACACCTTTAGAGAACTATCGTTTGCTCCTTCAATTCGGGAATGGTGAAGAAAAAGTCTTCGACGTAGCGCCATACTTAAACATCGGCAAATTCGCAGATCAAAGAGATCCCTCCCGTAGCTGATATCCTTTATCGCCTTCCATGATTTCTCTTCCTTTTGCTCGGCAAGGGCGCTTTCAACTTCTCAATATGCCAGACGTACCCCGGAATGGAATGCTTTTTCGCTCTCGCCATATAGGGAAAACCGTCTTTTTTAGCCTCAAAAAATTCATTATAGGCCCATGTTAGGGGCCACAGATGGCACTATTCCCTGCCAGATCAATTGGTTCTCTTGGCCCGACCCCGTCACCGCTGGCTTTCGGGCTTCGTGTGCTCATCTTTTATTGATCCTTCCAGATACCGGCCTTCACCAGACGTTGAATCAGCGTCTTTCGCCGCGTATGGCCGGTCATGAACTTTTTCAATTCTTTTTGGAATTGCTTCCGGGTCGCATACAGGTCATAGGCTTCGGAAATGTCGACAAGGAGGCGGCAGGCTTCATCATAACCCTGCCCCGATCCGCGCTCGACGGGTTCTCGAACCGATGCCCAGGCCTTGGGAAAATCGTTGGACAGCTTCTTTAGATAGGCCTCGCGTTGCTCACGGCGCTGGATCTCCTGCCGTTTGCGGTCATGCTTTTGCTTTTCTATCCTGATTTCGCGGGCTTTGTCGGCATTCTGCCGCAATTCTCCCACCGTACGCCGAGATACGTCGGTCTCGTCTGTCTGAAAGTCGCGCCGCCATGACCCGAACCGGTTCTTGATGGATCGTTCGGCCTGCTGTCCCTTGCCCTCGAGAAGTTGTTTCAGAATCGCATTGACCTCATCCCGGGGCAGGGTATCGATCCACTTATCCATTTCCTGTCGCGAAATTTCCGCCTTCGGCGCAGCCGGGCTGCCCATGCCGGCGCCCGTCAGCAGGTCCGGGTTCACCTCCAGAAACTCCGCCAGGGCCTGTTGGGCCGCGGTCAAACTCCCCAATCCACTTATAGACGGCGGTTCCAACTCATCGTCGTCCATCATCTCTCCGGTTACAGCCGCCAGCCATCCGATGTACAGACTGCGCAGATCCCCTCGCAGTATTTCATCCCGCAACAGTGCCAGCCGCGTCATCCAGCCGCGGCCGTCCTCCATGCCGAAACGATCGTAATTTTCCGACTCCTCCAGGCTCCAGGTAATGATCCAATGGGTCTTGGTGGCCTGGATATCCAACAGGTAAGGCACGGCCACGGCTTTAGCCGTCTTTGCGGTCAATGCCTCGATGGGCAGACGCACCATGAAAATAGCCGTCATCCAATTGGCCACATAGACATGGGCGTCGAAATAACGCTGCATCAGCTTTTTGGGGTCGCCCTTGAAATCACCCCAATTGTATTCGTTGGTGAAGCTGACCGGCGTGACCGTAGCCCGTGTTGAAAGCGCCCGCAGTTCGGCCATCTCATCCGCTGTCAATGGCCGGTCGATGGATAGAAATTCGTAGTATTGATATTCGCTCATGGCTCAAGTAGCAGGCAATTGTTGAATAAAATGCAACAGCAGCCGATTTTACCAATTCAATCATTTATTCCAGAGTCGTACCGTGAACAGCGCTTCATCTTTTTTCTAAATTTGAGGATAAAAGTTTCATTTTAGGCTCAAATTTTGCCTTAAAACCCTCTTTTCGGGGGCAAAAGGTCACTTTAAGGCCCTATTTGCCCTCTTAGATTATCTCATTCATTGCTAATTCAATCCCTTGGCTCGGTCCGACCCCATTTAAGACGTTTAAACCCCGTTTAACAAGGAATATGGGGCGGGTGTTCGTTCCCGTGGCCCAGGCTATTAGCGGATCGTTTTAAAAGTGCCATATAGGCGGAATATGCCACACACCTGGATAATGCTTGCCAATACGAAAGATCTTCTTGGGACACCTCAAAATGGACAAGTGGTTCGTCAAAGGACGCCCCTTTCCTTGCCCAGAACTCCAAGCCAGAAAAATTTTTCTTATACCGCCAATTTGACTGTGCGACGGCATTTCTAAAAGCACGAACAGGGTTATTGAGAAGAAAACGACAACAGCGGCCAGTAACGAAAGGGGGTGGAAGAAAAGTTTTCAAGTTTTTAAAAAGTGCATCGCCAAGGTAGATAAAGCAAATATAGTTTTGCGTTATCACTTGTGCTCTAGTCAAAAATGGGTTCTTTCGGACATCGCGGACAAAATCCATCCAGCCTTGAAAAGCTACAAGCTCATCTATCCTGTTTTGCGGGGTGACATGGCTTGATGTGATTAATTCCTGTTTTTGTTGATCCGTTATTGCTCCGACTTCATTTTCAACTGTAGTGCCTATGTGGTTTGCCTGTTTCAGATCAAGCTTAAGGTCATTGATTATCCTGTTTGCCCAGATAAGCATTTGTGAGTCGAGATTCTTTTTCATTAAGTAAATCCTAATTGCTTTTTAATCTTGAAAAGTTGGTCCAATATCGCCGCTATGATTTCTTTCTTTTTGCCCGGGAACCCAAGAGTGCCTTCACCATTTCGATGTTCCGGACGAGTCCCGGAATGGTATGTCTTATCGCTCTCGCCATATTGGAAAAACCGTCTTTTTTAGCCTCAAAAAACTAATTATAGGCCTATTTTAAAGGCACAGATGATAATATTCCCTCCATATCAATTATTTATTGTGGCCTATCCCCGTTATACAATGCCGTCTATTCCCCATCACCAAAAGCCATTTGTGCGGCTAACACGCTACGTCGCTTCCGTGCTTGCGAATCTCGGGCACGAACCAGTTCATCGAGTTCCAGCAACTTAACTGGTCGTAGAACAACTTCCGCCTGTTGCAGCCCTCCCACCGGTTCCTGTATAACAATCACCTGTTCCCTGGCCGTAGTCTCGGTGGTCGGATATAGTATGATCGCCCGCCGCATCGGCCCGTTCTGTCCGAGAGCATACAGTGCCAACTGATACAGCATGTCCCGCGGCAACGCCTGTTCCCACAAATCCCGGTATTTCGCATCTAACACCGCGACGATCTTCCGATCCCGCCGGACAACAAAATCCGGCTTCTGTATCGGCGCCTGGCGACGTTGCGGATTTTTTTCCGGATCGTATCGAAAGAGTCCCTGTAACCGGCATTCGTCCTTAACCTCATATCCGTCCAGATTCTCCCGGAGGAAACGCGACAAAAGCGTCTGAAAGAACCGGTTCATATTAAACAAAAAACCAGGAAGTCGAACGCGCTGTACGTCTCCATCTAAAGAGATACCTTCGCCCTGCAATAGCAGTTCGATAACCTTCATCGCTGGCTCGTAAGCCGTAGTTCGCCGATCCATCGCCCTCCAGACTTCCGCCATCCCAGACCCGTCGATCCTTTTCTCCGAAACGCTCGCGGCCAGTATCTTAGCCAACTGATTCACCTGGGCGCGTAAGTCCACATCGCTCGTCACCCGCCCGGCAAACAAAAGTCCTCCAAGAAGAGCCTGATTCAGTAGCGTATTCTCCACTCGTGGATGCTCAATGCAAAGCAGGACCGATCTTGACCTGAATGCTACCTGGGCGTAACGGTTGAAGTCAATCCGGCCGCGAGGTGTTCCCATCTCTAAGCGCTGGCACTCATAGTCACGATGGATGCCCCGCGCAAGCAACTCCCGCGCCTCTGCCGCCAACTGTTGGACCAACAAGTCCTGAAACGTGAATCGCGTAGCCGAGTAGCTTACCGGCTCATAAAGACTCAGGTTGCGCAACCTATAGGCATACCGCAATAGGTTCAATAACGGCGACCCGCTCAACTTCGGCTGTATCGTCACCGTGACGTTGCCCAAATTGAACCGCCCAACAAAGGACGTGGCCCGCAACTCCAGTCCCCGTGCCAGTTCCAGGACCTCGATCCACCCGTCCTTTGTCAGTCGCTCGGCCAATTGTCGCCCTTCGTTGTAACCCTCCAAAGTCAGGCCCGCGAGAACACTCCCCCGTGTCGGTTCCAGCGTTTCCCACTCGCGCAGATTGACGTTCACGACATTCAACTCTCGTTCCCTTTTGTTTCCGGGTCATCTGGATCATCGGCTACCTCGGTCACTGCAACCGCATCAGGGGAAGTCACAATCTCAGGCGAGGGTGCCAGCAATGCCTGTACTAGCTCTTCACGCCTCGCCAGCACGAACAATTCCTCCCGAATGCGCTGCCGTGCCTCGTCTACCAAACCGACACCGAGGATCTGTGTCAGCGCCCCGTAATCCTCGTAACAGTACTCTCCAACCAGAGGGATAATGTCATCGGCCAGAATCCGTACAAAACGGGCAAAGTCCGTCACTGGTTTTCCACCCTCCAACAAGTATGCATGACCGATCTGGAGATTCCGTCCGTCGCGCCCTAGATGCCCGCGAATCCGCCCGTTTAACGCGGCCAGCCACGGTCCCAACGGAATACTTTCGCCGATTAACGCGTTCCGGAACACCTCCACGTCAGGCATCAACTCCACAAACCCAAACCGTCGCCGCAACGCCGTGTCGAGCAGGGCAATTGAACGATCCGCCGTGTTCATGGTTCCTACAACATAAAGGTTAGCTGGAACGGCAAATAGCTTGCCACTCAATGGTAAGACCACCGACTGCCCGCGCTTATCCAATTCCAGGAGTGTCAACAACTCCCCGAAAATTCGCGGGATGTCTCCCCTGTTAATCTCATCAATCAACAACACGTATTTCTCTGACTTCCCACGCGCATCCTCACAGATCGCCTGGAATATCCCTCGTTCCAAAGTGAAACTCAGCTGCCCCCCTATGCTCTTCGGCCGGTATCCTTCGATAAAGTCCTCATACCCGTAGGATGGATGAAAGGTGCAGCATCGCACCAAACCTGCAACCGTGTCATTTCCATCAACCTTCGTTTTCTCCTCGGGGCTCAGGTCACCGAACAGTCGCCCATAAGCTCCCAACGCCGCTAGATCGAACGCCGTCTGTCTGGCCCAGTACGTCTTTCCAGTCCCGGGCGGTCCGTAAAGAATCGCTTGTCCTTTCCGTTCCAGAATCGACTGCATCCGACCAGGAATACCCTCCAACCGTTGTGGACCCGCAACAGGCACACCCGCTGGCCTGACCACCGTGGTGGGAGTAACGGCTCCATCCAACGACCGCCGTTCGATCTCGATCAAGTTCTCTACGTGCTTCTTCAAAGGGAAAACCGTTGTTCGCAACCCTTCGCTCTCAGGCATCTTCCATTCCGCCGTGGAGACCCATGTCACGGATCGCCGATGTGGTGCACCTGTCGGAGCTGTGTTCTCGAACCGATAAGGACCCGTCACCCTCCCAATAGCCAATACTGTCTCGCCATCCGCCGCCACCACGATGTCGCCGTCCCCCTCTTTAATCTCCGTTAGGAAGTTACGAATCTCCCCCGCCTTTCGGGAAACGACCTTGGGGTCCCCTGGATAGTGTTGCTCCAACAATTTCCGAATCTCCCCTCTGACGTCCTCCGCCGTCCGAAGTCCGGACAGATCACCAATCGCCTCCCATCCAATCGCCACATAGGGGCCATTTAGCATGTCCTGCCAAATGCTCTCCGTCGCGCCCAGACGAGTACCCATGCGCCAGTATCGGATCGGCCGGCCATTCCGCTTGTTCAACACCGCTGTCAGTTGAATCAACGGCAAGCCAAGCAAGGTTGCCAGATTCACAAACCGTCCAGCGCATACATACAATCCATCATCTTCGGGTGGTTTCTGTAGGAGCTTGATCAGGTGGAACCGCTGGTATTCCGCATTATGGTAGTCGTCCAGTTTCTCCGGAAAGAGGAGACTGAAGTACTTGTGCGCCCACGCTAGGTTATAGAGGTCGGGCGCGACCCGACCCAAGTCGTTCTGCAATCCACGGTATGCCGCGTCATCCGCACCCACCGCAAGTTTCTCAAGTACCGCTACGCCGGCGAGCAGTTGATCGCGATGCTTCCGAGCAATAGCCACAGCATGAGGCTCGTCAATGTTTTCTTCCTTCCGCGGACCTCCTGTGACCCACTGCCCGGTTTCCTTCCGCTTGAACAATCCAAACTTGTGGGCACTTCCGCCGGAGATACTTCCAAAAACCTGGCCAGGGAAATCCTCGTCGTTCTTGAACTCAAGCCAGTAGACCAGACTGTCCTTGTTGCCGTGACTATGCATCGCCTGGAGAAGCGCGTCGCCATCTAATGCCCCCAACTTATCCGGTCCGAACCGGTCTCGGAATACCTCGTAGGATACCCGGATGCGGTCAACGGAAAGCAATTCGCCGTTCCGCATAATCGTTTCATATGTCGCACGCAAGTCTTGCTTAATACGGGCATCAAGTTTGATCGCACTCATCGTTTTCAACCTCCTTACTCGCCACAATTTTGTCTTTTACTTGTAAAGTTAGCGGTAACACTAAACATTAAATGATCATAAAATATGAACACCCAGAAATCAGTTTTTTCTTCCTGGATAATTCCGTAAACAAAATAAGGCCTAAACTCCAGGCCTCTTTCCATTGGGAAGGTATAACTCGGTTGAGGCAATAAATCGGAATGCTTCTTGACTCGATATGTGGTTTTCTCGTCTATTCTATGTTTGTTGTGATGGTAAAAAAGCCCTTTTACCAATCGGATGAGCCAGCGCTCAAGCTCTTCGTCATTGAAGTAGAAAACAAGTCTTGAGTTGCCATTATCATCAACTAAAGAAGGATGCTCTTTGGTATACGAGAGGAACTCTTGCCGAAGTCTTTTCTTTGTTAACACTTGATTCTGCGCTAACGTGCCAATCTCACCAGATTTATCTCCTGCTAGTATTGCAAAAAAGTTTCTCATTTTTTCGTCGATCGGCGCGAATTCTGCGTTACAGGCAATGCAGCAAGGAATGGTGATTAGATTTTTAGGTTTCTCATTTGGGAAAATGGAATCTGGTGGAGTATGGTCTTTGCTTTTATTACTGTTCTTTTTAAGGGACTTGCCGCAAAGGTAGCATTGTTTCATTTCAAACACCGAATAGATCACTATTTGTTAAAATCACCTTGCCCGCATAATATAAAGTTTTAAAGTTTCTGGATAACTTAAACGACCTCTGGGAATCCTCCAAATCTCCATAAAATAATTCATGTTGTCTATCTTGTCCTCTACCCTTATAATTTCATATCCTGCCTAAATCATTTATAGCAGTCCGTTCGTCGTTGAGCGTTCGGTGTTCGTCAAAAACCATTCTCATGTTCCGCATCGCGCGCTGAAAGTGGCCATATGGGTTTAGACTAAAGAGGATTTTGGACCTGGTTGCTGGTAAAGGCTTATAGCCGAGAGAAATGGCTGGGTGGGCGGGTGGATCTTTTGAGGCATGGGGCAGGGCCATAAATCTCCTCAAGATCTTGATGAAGGGGGTTTATAAGATTAAGGCTTTTAGGGAATGTAGAATATAAGCGGCTGAGGTGTCAAGGGAAAAGAAGCGGGAATGAAGTTCGGAGTTCGGAGTTCGGCGAAAAGAGATAAAAATCGAAACGCCGGGGAAAAGGGTGAAAGTCCTAAGGGAAGGGCGGGGGGGAAAAAGAAGTTAGGCGTTCAGAG